>CAKUKW010000028.1 GCA_934663885.1 uncultured Tidjanibacter sp. | reverse complement strand
ACCCACTCGTTCCCTTCAAGGAGTGCCGTGGTCTGCTGCCCCGCGGCATCGGTTCCCGCGTTCGGCTCCGTAAGTCCGAAAGCGCCTATCCACTCGCCCGAACATAGCCTGGGCAGGTATTTGGCTTTTTGCTCAGGGGTTCCGTTCTCCAGTATGGGAGCCACACACAATGAAGTGTGGGCCGAAACCACTACCCCGGTAGTACCGCATACGCGCGAAAGTTCCTCGACGGCTATGGAATACATTATGTTGTCACCCCCCGCGCCGCCGTACTCTTTGGGAACGGGAATGCCCATTATGCCGAGCGGTCCCATTTTACGCACGGTCTCCTCCGGGAACCTCTCCTGCTCGTCGATCCCGGCCGCCAGAGGTTTCACCTCCCTGTCGGCGAACTCGCGGATCATCTGCCTGAAAAGTTCCTGTGTTTTGGTAAGTTCGAAATTCATTTTCTATACTTTATAAGATATTCTGATTATACGGATTTTACAATGATAGCCGTTCCCATACCGCCGCCTATGCAGAGCGAGGCAAGGCCGTATTTGGCGCCTCGTTTCTTCATGGCATGCACCAGAGACACAAGGATACGGTTGCCGGATGCACCTATAGGGTGTCCCAGTGCTATCGCGCCCCCGTTCACGTTAGTATGTTCGTCTATCCACTGGCGCGTCACGCCGTGCTCGCTGATAAGTTCGGCTATTACACCGAGCGACTGTGCCGCGAATGCCTCGTTGAGTTCTATAAGTTCCATATCCTCCAGTTTCAGGCCTGCACGTTTGAGCGCCTGCCTTATGGCGGGTACGGGACCCATGCCCATTATTTCGGGAGCGACGCCGCCCTGGCCGACCGCTACTATCTCCGCCATAGGCTTAATGCCCAGTTCTTTTGCTTTTTCTTCGGTAGAGAGCAATACGAAAGACGCGCCGTCGTTGACACCAGAGGCGTTACCGGCTGTGACCGTACCGTCTTTTTTGAAAGCCGGTTTGAGGCCTGCAAGCTTTTCGGGACTGGTGCCCCTGTTCGGGTATTCGTCCTTATCCATCGTGATTGTCTCCTTACGGCCTTCTATGACTATCGGCACGATCTCTTCTGCGAATTCGCCGTTATCGACCGCCCCGATAGCTTTCTCCTGTGAAGAGTAAGCGAATTTATCCTGCTCCTCGCGGGTGATGGTGTATTTGTCGGCTATATTTTCGGCAGTAATTCCCATGTGATAATTATTGAACGCGTCGGTAAGGCCGTCATGCACCATGTGGTCGACAGCTTTCAGATCACCCATTTTCTGTCCGGTGCGAAGTCCGCCGCCCATCACGAAACCGGCGTTGGACATCGACTCCACGCCGCCTGCGAGAACCACGCCGGCGTAACCCGCCTCGATGTCGGCACAGCCGTTCATAACCGCTTTCATGCCGCTGCCGCACACCATATTTATCCCATACGCGGGCACCTCTACGGGTATGCCCGCTTTAACGGCTGCCTGGCGCGCTACTCCCTGTCCCTGCCCTGCGGAAAGTATGTTACCGACAATTACCTCGTCGATAGCCGCCGGGTCTATTTTTGTTTCCGACAAAATCTCTTTTATAACCCTCGCGCCCAGTTCGGCCGCTGAAAGGGGGGCGAGGGTGCCCATAAATTTCCCTATCGGGCTCCTCCGGGCGGACAATATATATACCTTTTTCATTTTAATTAAAAATTATTTCTGCATCGGTTTTAGGTCTTTCGAAACTATAAGCCGCGCCTCGGTGGCCTCCTGTATCTGCTCTATGGTGAATTCGGGGTTGATTTCGGTAAGCATTATGCCCTCTTTGGTTATCTCCATGACTCCCATTTCGGTGATTATCATATCCACCTCGCCGGAAGCAGTCAGCGGCAGACGGCACTCCTTCAATATCTTAGGGGCGCCCTTGGCCGTATGCTCCATAGTAAGGATGACCTTTTTAGCTCCCGCTATCAGATCCATCGCACCGCCCATACCCGGAACTTTTTTCCCGGGAATAATCCAGTTTGCGAGGTTTCCTTTCTCGTCCACCTCCAACGCGCCGAGGAAAGTTGCGTTCACATGGCCGCCTCGGATTATGGCGAACGAAGTTGCCGAATCGAATGTCGAAGCACCCGGTTTATAAGTAATAAAGCCGCCGCCCGCATTTACCCAGTCGGGATTTTCTTCGCCTGCCGAAGGAGCGGGACCCACACCCAACATTCCGTTTTCGGATTGGAGCGTCACATTGACACCCGCCGGAAGATAATCGGGTATCTCCGTCGGAAGCCCTATCCCCAGGTTAACTACGTCGCCGTCCTTGATTTCGAGGGCCGCCCTCCGGGCGATAACCTCCCTTATCTGGTTCTTGTCCATAAAATTATTATTTAAAGATTTGAAGATATGGAAATTTGAAAATAAGAAAAGCGAAAGCTAATTTCCAAATTATCTATTTTCAAATTATTTATTCATTCATCCTTCTAACGAATTCCTGCGCTATGAACGAAGCGACATCGTCGGCATAGGTATTCATCCCGAAACCCGCATCGAAACCGAGCTCCTTGGCCAGTTCGTGTGTAATGCGCGGCCCTCCGCAAGCCACGATCCATTTGTCGCGCAGCCCCTCTGCCTCGAGCAGCTCGATAAGTTCCACCATATTCTTTATGTGGACGTCCTTCTGGGTCACTGTCTGGGAAACCAGTATCGCGTCGGCGTTAAGATCCGCCGCGCGGGCGATAAATTCGTCGTTGGGCACCTGGCTGCCCAGGTTGTAAGCCTCTATCATATCATAGCGCTCCAGGCCATAGTGACCAGCATAACCCTTCATATTCATAATGGCGTCTATGCCCACGGTATGGGCATCTGTACCCGTACTCGCCCCCACGACTACCAACGGCCGGCCTACGTTGGCCCGGATATATTCGTCGGTTTCATGCATATCCATAACTGTGCTCTCCACCTTCGGAACATATATCGAAGAATAATCGACTGTCTGCGTCGCCGAGCCGTAGCAGTTGAAGAAAGTGAACCCCGGGGTAAGCTCTTTATAGAATACAACCTGCGGATTCTCCAGTCCCATCTTCAGGATCAGTTGCTTGGCAGCCTCTATGGCTTCGTCGCCCATCGGCACCGGCAGCGTGAAACTCAACTGAACCTTACCGTCGTTCATCGTGTCGCCGTAAGGCTTCACCTTCGTTAAATCGAGCGTCTTGTCGAAATCTTTGCTGCCCATAGAATATAGTCCTCCGCTCATCGGTTACCTCCTTTCCCTTTCATAAGATCAATAAATGGATTGCCGTAATTGGCCCCCTTCGGAAATACCCCGTCGAGCCCTTTGCCCCCGTTCCTGGGCCTTTTCACATCCGCGAACATTCCTTTCTCGAGGGCCATGAAAAGCCCCTCGCCATCTATCCTGTCAAGCAGCGCCGCGGCTTTATCCACCACTTCGTGGGCCCTTTTCCTGATTATACCACCCTCTCGGAATTCCACTTCCTCGCCGATGTTTTTCATAGTGTTGAAGATGTATTTCGCATTCTCTATCGAGAGGTAACGGTCGCTCATGAAAGGCGTGTGTATCGCTTCGGTCGGCATCCCGAGGAGCTGCAGCCCCTGGTGAGTCCAAATACCGATCATGTTGAACAAGGCGTCCTGGATATGCCCCTTGAAAATATTACCGGTCATGAATTTCGTAGGGGGCATGTATTTAAGCGGCGCCCTGGGGAATATTTCCCTCGTCATCTGCGCCTGTGCGAGTTCGTAAAGGAATCCGTTCTCGAGGTCGGGATTCATCTCCATAGCGTGGCCGAGCCCCATCTGCTCCTCGGGCAGGCCCGCCATAAGGGCCAACTGCTCGTTTATAATATCCGATGCAAGTACCGTATGGGCCTCCTCGTAGGCATCGGCGGTTGTGAGGTAATTATCCTCGCCCGTATTTATTATAACTCCGGCGTAACCGTTTATGACCCTAGAAAAATACTGGTCGATAAGCGTGCGCTGCATATTTATATCCCTGAACAGGATCCCGTAAAGGGCGTCGTTCAGCATCACGTCGAGTCCCTCCAACGCGCCCATTACCGCTATCTCGGGCATACAAAGCCCCGAGCAGTAGTTACAGAGCCTGACATACCTACCCAGTTCTTCGCCGACCTCATCGAGTGCCGACCGCATGATACGGAAATTTTCCTGTGTGGCGTACGTACCGCCGAACCCTTCTGTAGTGGCCCCGTAAGGAACATAGTCCAGAAGGCTCTGGCCAGTGGTACGGATTACCGCAATAATATCCGCTCCCTGCCTTGCGGCCGCCTCTGCCTGCACTACGTCCTCGTAAATGTTACCGGTGGCGACAATTACGTAAAGGTAGGGCTGTGGGCCCTCGCCTATCGTGCGCAGGTATTCTTCACGGCGCGCGCGGCGGCCAGATATCTTTTCCAGGCTGGCGTCGATATAGGGCTGCAATGCTTCTGTACGTTTTGTCTCCGGGGCGACCGGAGCCTTCGTTATCTCGTATTTTCCGTCGGAAACCGCCTGGGCGATATCTTGCGGGGTCTTCCCCGTCTCGATAATTGCGTTGCCAAGGAAGAACAGTACGCCTTCCCCAAGCACACCCTTGCTTTTCAAATGGTCGACGACCACGTTGGGCAGCGGGACCTCGTTCATGTCGACGCCGTCTATCCCCATAAGCCTGCAAAGGGTTCGCTCCACCGCCACGGTGGTATACCCTTCGGCAAAATCCTGCACGCCGGCGGCTATCCTTCCCGCTACTTCGCGGGCGTGGGCCACTTTGCCGAAATCCAGTCCAAGTTTACTCTGCATAAAAAACAGTTACAAATTATGAATTATAATTATGAATCATGATACATCTGGTGAATGTATTTCCGACGCTGAACGCCAAAATAGTTCATCATTCATAATTATTTAAAATATTCTTAGTAAGCGCTATCCACTGGGGGTCGGCCCCCAGAGATTCGGCTATATTCACCGCTTCGTGGGGTATGGTGGAATCGTCCGTTTTCACAAGTTCGTAATCCATTTGCCCGTTCACGAGGCCCTTTACCCTGTACTTCTTCCCGGGTGTACCTTCCAGTTTATAGTGCGTGGTAAGAATGAGGTCGGTACCGGTGCCGGCCATTATCCTGATGAAGGCTTCCACAAGGGCCGTGCCTTCCACCGGATTGGTGGCACGCGCCGGTTCATCGACAAGGGCCAGCAAACACCCGTTTTCCCTGCCGGCCGCTATGATCCGGCCGAGACAGACTACTTCCGAAGCGAACGACGAAAGTCCCCTCTCCGACAGGTCTTCCTCCCCTATACAGAAAAGAACACCCTTTTTCACGCCTATCACCGCCCTGTCGGCAGGGATACCGAAACCGAATTGGAAGAGCAACTGGCACAACCCCACTGTTTTCAGGGCTACCGTTTTGCCGCCCATGTTCGCCCCTATTATTGTAACAGGGCCACCTCCGAAACTTATATCCACGGGCTGGAAATCCCTCCCCTTTTCCCTGAGGAGTTCCTTCACCTGCGGATGGAACATTTTTTTATATTTGGTCATCAATCCATACGGATGGATTGCGGCTGCATTATCCGCTACAGCACCCGCCGGGGTTTTGTTTGTATATTGGGGTTTGGGGTTTACGGAAGGGTCGTCCGCATTTTCAGGAAAAACCAATCCCATATCTTTAATTTGCAGCGACTGGGCAAGCAGAACATCTATTTCGGCCAGTCCCTCCAAGGTAAGCCAAACCACGTTGGCATAGATTCTCAGCTCTTCCGAAAGGCGTTTGCGTATCGCATCCTCCAGTTCCTGGATATGGCGAAGAAGAGTATCGCTCTCATCTTTTTCAATCCGCATTCTTGATCTTGCTTTCGCCAAATCCTCCGAATAACTGTCGTATATGTGGAACGAAGGCACTTTCTGCCCGTCAGGGTCGAGGATACGGACCACCAGTTCGCACAAAGGCGATACCTCCACCGTGGTTATTTTAAGCGACGACAGTTCTTGCCGTATCTCCATCGCAAGCAAGAGCAGGCTCTTGACCTCGAAAAGTTCTACATCGTCGAGTACCGCCCCCGATACCAGGTTTCCGGCCGTCCCCTTGATATCCCTAAGACGCACCAGTTTTACCTGAAATGTTTCAGTGCTTTTACTGTCCGCCTTATTATAAATCTCCCTTAGTTTGCTGTAATGCTCTGCTATTTCCGCCGGGTCGGTCATCATTTCCGTCTCCAACAGGAGCCTGCGGCCTGCGGCGGACTGGAGATCCAGCGCGTCGTACATGTACCGCAACCCGCACGGGGTATTCAAAGCTTCCTTAAACAGCATCTCCTATTATTATTACATCACTTTCCAAACCAGATGGCGGAAGACAGACATCTTCCGTTAAACCTTCATTATATCGTAAACCGGCACCGGCACCGCTTCCGACATCCTTCTTACGAGCTCGTCCGAATTAAGTATAATACCGTTCGGAGCCACAGGATTCACGCAAACCGCCAGCAACCGGCTGCGGCGCAAAACCGATATGGCCCCCCCGCGCAATAAGTAGCCTTTATAGTCTGCCGAAGATATGAAGATCTTTGTGAAATCGGCTACTATAATTTTCGGGACTTCTTTACCCGCGCCGCATAAAATGTCCAATAATCTCCGGGTCAGCGCCCCTGCAATATAGACCGCGCGGCAGTGCCCCCCTATTTTTTCCTTTATGTTATCCGAGCCAAGGGAGGAGGACGTATTGATGCAAACAGCCCTGCCTTCTTCCCCGACTTTCCATATTCCTTTATCGGCATCCTTCAACGCGATGCGCTCTTCTTCACCGGCCAGCGGCAACCCTATAAGTTCCACCTTATAGGCGGTCTCCCTAACCAGTTTACCCATGTCTGCCGAAAAAGCAGCACCCGTAGACAAGACCATCGCGTCCGTAATAGCTGGCGACGCAGAACTCATCCGCGACAAAGCCCCGTCCACTATTGTCAGCTTAACGCCGAACCTGTCCAATGTATCCATCCAGAGTTTCAGCTCTCCCGTGGACGGTGGCCCGGAAAGCATTACTTTCCCGTCGGAAAGCGCACGCGCCGTTACGGTACGCCCCAACGCCGTGGCCCTTATCCCAACGTCGAGCACCTCGGACACCAGGCCGCGCACGGCGTAGTACTTTTCCGCAGTGCCGAATACCGTCCCCTCGCGAAGCCATATTTCGGGCTTGGCCGTCCTGGTAACGGCATCCGTCCTTTCGCCGTCGGTACCTATCGAAGTCACTGCCGCCCCTGTTCCGGCAGGCAGGTTGCGGAGAATATAATTCAGGCATTCCGTTTTGCCCGTATTCTTCTCCAGCCCCACGACCGCCAGTGAACGGTGATGCAGTATGTCTCCGACAAGGTTCATCTCAAATTATGAATTATGAATTATTGATTATGAGTTATTTTTTCATGTTTATACAACTCATAATTTATAATTCATAATCGTTTATTTACCGTGGTGCCTCTTCTTGCGCTCCAGGTCGTCAGGCTCTATCGTCATTTTCTCACCGGCCAGAAGTGATGAAACGCCTTCGGTGTGTCCTTTACAATCATGTCCGCACTCGTTACGGTAGTCCTCGGGCTCGGTATAGGTGGTTATCACACCCTCGAAGTTACGAAGTACGACCTTACCCGGCGACTGTGAGATAACATACTGCGGCATGACCGGTGTTTTTCCCCCGCCGCCCGGTGCGTCCACTACGAAAGTGGGAACGGCAAGCCCCGAAGTATGGCCCCTGAGACCCTCGATTATCTCTATGCCTTTCGATACGGGCGTACGAAAATGCTCCAGCCCCATCGAGAGGTCGCATTGGTAAATATAGTAGGGCCTCACCCTTATCTTCAGCAGTTGCTGGCACAAGGTTTTCATGGTCGACACACAGTCGTTCACACCCCTCAGCAATACCGACTGGTTACCCAGCGGAATACCGGCATCCGCAAGTTTAGCACATGCCGCAGCCGACTCGGGAGTAATCTCGTCGGGATGGTTGAAGTGCGTGTTGAGCCATATAGGATGATATTTTTTGAGCATATCCACCAACCCGTCGGTTATCCTCTGCGGGCAGACGACCGGAGTGCGCGTGCCTATACGGATGATCTCAACGTGGGGGATCTCCCTCAGCCTTTTGATTATATACTCCAGCCGCGCGTCGCCCACCATAAGCGCGTCCCCGCCAGAGAGCAGCACGTCCCTCACCTGCGGGGTACGGGCTATGTAGTCAATGGCCTGCTCTATGTGGTCTTTCGGCATCTCGGCATCGGTATGGCCCGCTATGCGCCTGCGCGTACAGTGGCGGCAGTACATGGAACACATATCCGTGATGAGCAGCAGCACCCTGTCGGGGTAACGGTGGGTAAGCCCCGGAACCGGGGAATCCTCGTCCTCGTGCAACGGGTCTACAAGGTCGGCGGCCGCAATGTGCGTTTCCGCCCCCGTCGGGATTGCCTGCTTGCGTATCGGCCCGTTGGGATTATCCTGGTTTATAAGACTCAGGTAATACGGCGTGATAGCCATGCGGAGCGTCTCCAGCGACTGTTTCACTCCTTCTTCCTCTTCGGGGGTAAGTTTCATGTACTTCTTAAGCTGGTCGAGCGTTTCGATACGGTTGCGCACCTGCCAGTGCCAGTCATTCCACTGCTCGTCCGTAACTTCAGGGAAAAGTTTTTTCCTATTCGATTCTGTCATCGTCTGTTTCCTTAGATTCTCTTTATGTGCTGTAAATTGCGGTAGCCATTTATCTCTTATGGGCTACATTAACGCAGTCCGTTCTGCATCGGTACATATAGGACCCTGCTTATCCAAACGGATATGCGACCACCCGCTGCGCCGCTCGTTGCTTCTCAGGCGTAAAGCTCTGTGAAAATATCGCGGAGCTCTTTCGATTCGCGAAGAAGCTGGAGTGTGATCTCGGCGTGGCCCCTCGTGTAACCGTTGCCCACAATCATCGTAACGTCGCTGCCCACGCCTTCCGCACCGAGGGCCGCCTTCGTAAAGCTGGTCGCCATCGAGAAGAAGTAAACGATACCCGTATCTTTCGTACACAGAATGCTGGTCATTTCCGTATCGGGAATATTGACGTTGTTGATCGTTATGTCGCAGAGCTGGCCGTTCGTGATCTCCTCTATCTTTTCCAGCACGGGAACAGGCTGCGTTGCATCGGCCACGAAAGTCACGTCGCAGAAACCGAGCTTTTTGAGCCTCTCCTCGCTCTTGGCGCTGCCGCAAAGGCCGATAACCTTGCCTGTGACACCTGCGCGTTTCTTCGCCTCGTAGCAGCAGAGCATGCCCGATTTGCCGCCGGCGCCGATGATAAGCACCGTGTCGCCCGGTTTTACGAGTTTAGCAGTCTGCGCGGGAGCTCCAGCCACGTCGAGGGCCGAAAGCGCCAGCGTCTCGGGCATATCCGAAGGGATCTTCGCATAAATGCCGCTTTCGAAAAGGATGGCTTTACCGTCTATGTCCACCTGGTCTATGTCGGCGCGAATGTCCTTGATCTTGTCTATGCGGAGCGGGGTCAGCGAAAGCGAAACCAGGGTGGCTATCTTGTCACCCACCTTGAGGTCGGTCTTGCCACTGAGGGCGTCACCTATCTTTTCGACCGTGCCCAGAAGCATTCCGCCCGAGCCCGTCACAGGATTGCGGTGCTTGCCCTGCTTCTCGACGATCCCCATCATTATCTCCCTGATCTTCTCCTTGTCGCCGCCTGCCTGCTGCTTTATCTGCGTGAAGCTGGCAGAATCCACGTTGAGAGTCTGGACGTCGATCAGAATCTCGTTGTCGTAGATTTCGTCCATGTTGTTGTCCAGCTTGTCCGCAGGCTGCGGAAGAACGCCCTTCGGCGAAATAACCCTGTGGGTTCCGTATTTATTTCCTTTTTTCATCTTATATCTAATGGTTTAATTTGTTTTTATTGTATTCATTCTTTCTTGTAAGACCCGGGGGCTGCTGCAAGGCAGGGCGAGAGCACCGGCCGTAACCTACGCGAAGGGAGATAACTTCAGAACCAAAGAACTTTCCGGAGATACTCCGTATCCAGTGACTTCTCTTTCAGTTTATCATTGGGTGTAGCGAAATTAATTTCAGCTACCACCCAATGATAAACTGAAAAAATATCAGCAAACGACGCTGCGGAGCGGGGCCGAGTAAAATTTACTTTAACTCCGGCGAGAGGCGAGGAGGAAAACAAGCGCAGCGTCATTAAAAGAGATCGAAATAATAAAACAACTAAGCCCTCGGTTTAAGACCCATGATGCGGCGGGCGTCTGCCGGGGTTGCTATTTCGCGCTCGAATTCCTTCGCAAGGCGGACCACCTTTTCGACGAGTTCGCCGTTCGATTTAGCAAGCACGCCTTTCGAAAGGTAGAGGTTGTCCTCGAAGCCTACCCTAACGTGGCCTCCGTTAAGTATCGAATAGACGGCAAGCGGAAATTCGTAACGGCCCACGCCTGCGACTGTATAAGTCGATCCCGGGGGGATGCTGCCCAGTAGGAAGCAGAAGTCGCGGATCTCGCCGGTAATGCCTCCGTTCACGCCCATCACGAAGTCGAAATGCATGGGCGTGTGTATGAAGCCTTTTTTATGGAGCCTCATTACCATGTCGATCATACTCTTGTCGAACACCTCGAGCTCGGGCTTGATACCCTTCTCGTTCATCTTCGTCGCAAAGTATTTTATCGTATTCTCTGTGTTTTCGAAGATCTCGTCGCCGCCGAAGTTGAGTGTACCGCAGTCAAGGGTGGCCATTTCGGGGTTGAGCTCCAGCGACTGGAGCCTCTCGTCGTTGGTCATGCCTACGGCCCCTCCCGTCGAAGGAAGCAGTATCACGTCGGGGCAGAGTTTATAAATCGCGTCCGCCACCTCTTTGAAACGGCCTGCGTCCTGGGTGGGCGTACCGTCGTCCCAGCGGACATGGAGGTGTATTATGCTCGCGCCGGCATCATAGGCGCTCTTTGCTTCCCTCGCGCATTCCTCAACGGTGTAAGGAACGTTGGGATTCATTTCCTTCGTGACTTCCGCGCCGCAGATGGCGGCAGTGATTATCAGCTTTTCCATATTTTTATTGTCTGTTAAATTTTTGCAAATTTTTATCCCGCCCGGTCAACTATAGCTGCTCCCGGGTAGCGTTCCCACCCGGCTATGCAATTCTTACCCCGACGCTAAAACCGTCGTGAGTTAAAATTTAAATTTCGCCCTTATTTACGGAAGTCACGTTCCTCTGGCATGCCTTGGGAACGACGCACGTACCGCTCGCGCGGCAAACCACTATCGGTTCGGCCAGCACGTCGGCGGCAGAATCGGAAATATCGGGACGTGGAACAATCACTTTCCTGGCCTCGAAAACCATTTTCCGTGAGGAGTTCCCGACCGAAACAATCTCGCCCGACGCCTCGATATAATCGCCCGCATAAACAGGGGCAAGGAATTCCACCTTATCGTAAGCGGCGAAAAGGCCTTCGTCGCCATCGTATTGAATAAGCAGTTCGGTAGCTACGTCGCCGAAAAGCTGGAGCATCTTGGCACCGTCCACGAGGTTACCGCCGTAGTGTGCGTCGTGTGCGCTCATGCGCAACCTGATCAATGATTTGTTTGCCATATTATTGCAATTTGTATGTTATTTACACTCTTAAGATCCTGATATAATTCCTGATATAATAAAGTCACGGAAATACGCCCCGTCGTCCGGAGCTACTCGGCCCCGTAAATAAAGTCCACGAAAATAGCGGGGGTATGTACGTGTTCGGGTTCGATATCCCCGGTTCCGACGACCTTCTCTGCCTCTACTATCACCATATCGGCGGCCATGGCCATCAGGGGATTGAAATTCTGGGTAGTGCCGTTGTAAACGAGATTGCCGTCTTCGTCGGCTATAGAGGCCCCGATGATGGCAATATCTGCGCCCAGCGGTTTTTCGAGCAAATAATATTTACCGTCCACTTCCACTGTCTGCTTACCGTTCTCTATGATGGTTCCCAATCCTGTTTGTGTGAGAACTCCTCCGAGGCCAGCCCCTTTTGCCCGGATACGCTCGGCCAGCGTGCCCTGCGGCACGAATTCGACCTCTATTTCTCCAGAGTTCATTTTCTCCCCGGTTACCGGATTGGTTCCCACATGGGAGGTAATGACTTTGGAAACCATGCCGTTCACGACCAGTAACCCCAACGATTTGTCGGGGAAGGCCGTATCGTTGGCTATCAGCGTAAGGTTCTTAACCCCTGTTTTCGACAGGGCTTCCATAATGCGCAGGGGACCCCCGCAGGCGAGGAAACCGCCTACCATAACCGTCATGCCGTCCTTTACTTTCGACACAGCTTCCTGTAATGTGATTTTTTTGCTCATGCCACTAAATATTTTTTATCGAATTTCCCCTTTCAGACACCGTATAGACAATAAACACCCCCGGCAAAAACAACATTCCGGAGATGTATTTATACCATACAAAGATATGGACATTTAGCAAGAAAACAAACAATGCGACGTCTGTTTTGTTAAATATTTAATGATTTTTAGCTATAATGTTAATCGTAACAAGTTAAAAAAGCGGGAAGGTTTTACAGAATATTTTCAAACCCGAACCTATTGTACGTTTTATATATTATTTTACAAATATCATTAATTTATAACATAATGTGTTTTATTACTCCTTCGCCGGTCAGGCCGAAATTATAAGCCCCGGCGGTATTATTTTAACCGGCCGGGGCTTATAACATATTTATTATAATTATTTTACATCGGGATTTTTTTGAAGCCACTCCTCGAACAGGGCCGTATGCCACTGTTCATCGGCGATTAGCTTGGCCAGGAGCTGCAAAGCCACCGTTTTCGTTGTGCTTTCGGGCGCAGCCTTAACCAGTACCCCTATACGCTCGTACTCCCTTATGGTGCTGTCTTCGGCCTTTATCCCGAGCATGACCGCTTCCCTGGCAGTCTTACCGTAAGCAACCGCCGAAGTGTCGTAGGTTTGGCGGATATTGCCCCCGAGCTCGCCGATAAAATCGCCCAGTTTGTCATAGTGCTTCATCTCGACCAAAGCAATGCCGAGCATAAGTTCACCTATATCCTCATACATCGATTCCTGGGATACGTACTGCATGATAGCGTTCATTTCCGAAAAATCGTTGGCGCTCTTATAGACCGCGTAGAACCACTCGGGATTAACCCCCTGCCCCGGCTCCACATCGTCGAACTCAGGGTAAAGGACTTCAGCGTTGCTGTATTTCATAGCGTTTACCAGACCGTCCGTCAACGCGTCCAACTGGTTGGTGCCGCGGCTTTTGAGAAGCGCATGCATCATCTCTTTTCTATTCTCCATAATCTGTGTTTTTATAAAATTAGATTTCTATTATCATATCTTCACAATAAACCGGAAGCTTTCCGTAGTAGGCGCGACAATACTTTTTGGTAAAGCACCCCCTCCTATTCAAAGGTATTATAAAAGTATGAATTTTCCGACAGACTATTTATCTTTGTGCAAGAGTTTGTCTAAACTTTAGCGATAAGAAAATTATGAATTTATTTTAAGATGATTTTTTCGCACTGGACGAAGCCAATATGGGCTCATATTTAACGTGTCCGGAGCAGGAAAAGCGCTTAAAAGAGCCATAATAAATTATTGGATGATTTTTAGACAAGATTTAAAATCTATCCGCAGAAATTATGGAAATTATCGAAATTCACTCACAGAGGGAGCTCCCGCTTGCAGCCGAACTTATAATCGAGCGTTCGCGGCGCAGGAGGGTGGTCGCCTTTTACGGTGAAATGGGTGCCGGGAAAACCACCCTTATCCGTGAAATATGCCTTCTGCTGGGCGTCGGAGATAGCGTAACCAGCCCTACTTTCGCCATTGTCAACCAGTATGTATCAGCTGACAGCGAAACGGTGTATCATTTCGACTTCTACAGGATAGACAAAATAGAGGAGGCGTTCGACATGGGCTACGAGGAATATTTCTACAGCGGCAGACTTTGCCTGGTGGAGTGGCCCGAAAAGATAGAGCCCCTGCTACCAGAAGATACGATGCGGATTAAAATAGAGATTACCGGTCCCGACAGCAGGCGCATAACTCTGGAATAAAGTTTTTAGGACTTTTATTCAACCGCCCCTACTATCCGCAAGCTTTATGGTTTAGGGATGCGACGGCCGACTATATCATCACCGCAACACACCGCAACACTCAAAAAAGAGGGGCGTGTAACACTCACAGAGCCGGCCCGCTCAGAAAATCTTCCCCAGTTACCTGATAATACCTTTAAGTTCCTCAATCTGGCGGTAATTGGTCATATCGACCTGTATGGGAACGACCGAGATATATCCGTTCGCCAGTGCCCACTCGTCGGTGTCCGTAGCGTCTGGCTCGACATTGAAGAAGTCACCGGTCAGCCAGAAATAGTCATTGCCGCGCGGATCCTGGCGGCAGTAAAATTCCTCTTTCCAGTAACCTTTGTTCTGGCGGCATACACGGTGCCCTTTGAGCTGTCCGGGCCTTCCCATCGGAATATTCACATTCAGGCAAAGCGGTTCGAGTATATTGGCCTCCAGTATGTCGCCTATTATCTTCTCCGCGAAAATAGCCGAAGCCTCGAAATCGGCTTCCGGATCGTGGTCGGTAAGGGAAAGCCCTATCGAGGGGGAGCCGTAGAAACTGGCTTCTATCGCCGCGCCCATAGTTCCCGAATAAAGCACGTTGATGGCTGAATTGGAACCGTGGTTTATCCCGGAAATATTCAGAGCCGGACGTTCGTCGGCGAACAGGTAGTCGTATCCCATCTTCACGCAATCCACCGGAGTCCCCGAGCACGCGTATATCGTCAGATCCTCACTCCGTTGTATGGTACGCAGGTATAAAGGATTATACATGGTTATGGCATGGGATTTTCCAGACTGGGTGGTTTCAGGTGCTATAACGATTACGCGCCCGAATTTGCGGGCGACATCCGTTACAACGGCAAGTCCCTTGGCATCGT
>CAKUKW010000027.1 GCA_934663885.1 uncultured Tidjanibacter sp. | reverse complement strand
GGCAAGTGTCTGCTGGAGCTTGCGTTCGTGCGGCGCAGCTTCGTGCCCCGCTATAAGGGCGTCTATCGTTTCCTTGTCGAGCAAGGTGAAGATGCGGATGTAATTCTTCGCGTCTTCGTCGCTAACGTTAAGCCAGAACTGGTAGAACTTATATGGCGAGGTATAGCGAGGGTCGAGCCATACGTTGCCGCTCTCGGTCTTGCCGAATTTGGTGCCGTCGGCTTTCTTAATCAAAGGCCATGTCAGCCCGAACACTTCCTTGCCGAGTATGCGGCGCACCATTTCGCTGCCTGTAGTGATGTTTCCCCACTGGTCCGAACCGCCGAACTGGAGCTTGCACCCGTATTCTTTGAAAAGGTGCAGGAAATCGTATCCCTGGACGAGCTGGTAAGTGAACTCCGTGAACGACATCCCTTCCCCCGAACCGTCGAAACGTTTTTTGACGGAATCCTTGGCCATCATGTAGTTCACGGTTATATGCTTGCCAACATCGCGTATGAACTCAAGAAATCCCATTTCTTTCATCCAGTCGTAGTTATTCACCATGATCGCCGCATTCGGGGCGTCGGAGTTGAAGTCTATAAGCTTTGTAAGCTGCTTTTTTATACCCGCCTGATATTTCTGAAGGGTTGGTTCGTCGAGGAGATTACGCTCCTGCGATTTTCCTGAAGGGTCTCCTATCATTCCCGTCGCTCCACCCAGCAGGATTATCGGCTTATGGCCGCAGCGCTGCATGTGCATCATCGCCATGACGCTTACCAGGTGGCCAATATGAAGCGAATCGGCCGTAGGGTCTATACCTACGTACGCGGTTACTATTCCTTCCTTGAAAAGCTCTTCGGTGCCGGGCATCATGTCGTGTATCATGCCCCTCCACCTTAATTCATCGACAAAATTCATCGGTATTTTTATTATTAAGAATCTCTTTAAATATTGTTTTATTATTTCTAACAGCTATGTCCGGAAGGCAGAACACATAGTGGCCCTCCAGTCCGGCTACGGATTTAACAGGCAACCCTTGCGGGTAGAATAATTTGAACAGCCAGAGCCTCATATCGCTACCGTTTTAAATGAGATGCAAAGATAATTTTTTTAAGCAGACTCTTAAAATCTATAATACAATGTGAAAAAAGAGGCTGAATTCTTCATTACGGGTCCCGTATGCATTACGGGCGAAAAAGCGTTATACGATGTGAACGCCATGCCGTAATTATATATATTGAAACCGAAGCCCGCAGTCCACCCGTATTCATGGCGACGCAGGCCGGTATCAAAATCCAACGCAACCCCGTCGAGCGAGCCATTCAGGTTGCAGGCATAATAACCGCCTGCATTGACGTAAAAATAAACACCGGCCGTTACCGGCAACTTAAGCATCAGGTTCAGGGGCACTGTTACCGCCCGGGTATTGAATTCCCTGTAACTGCCGCCGAGTTGCCCATCTTCCGTTGGGAAACGCGCCGTGCGGCTCTGGAAAAGCCCCTCCAGCCTCACGGATAACCTCCGGTTGATATTGTACTGGACAAATGCGCCAGCGTTCCACGCGAAAGCCTTTTTGCCTGTCAACGCCCCTTCGGGATACCGGTGCAGCGCCGAACCTACCGAACCTGTTACCGCAAACTCCAGCTTGTTTTCCCGGTGTTTCCCGGATACCCTGCCCGAGGCTTCCAGCCGGTCGCTGTTCGCAAGGGTTTCTCCCATGGAGGCCATATATTCGCTGATAAGTGCCAGCCCTTCGTAATCTATCTTTTCGGCGGTATCTTCGGGTTGATGGTACGGCGACTTCAGCCCGGTCGTCACATAGAACGACGGTATTCCTTTTGCAGCAAAGGAATCGTGGTCCGAACCGCCCATTACGTTCCGGTCAAATTTTTTCAGTTTTACAGGCAACCCCTCCGGAACAGGAACGGAGCCGATCAGTTTCCGCCCGTCGTCAAGCATCCCGACGCCTGCCATGCGCAGCCTTTTGCCTTCACGGAGCCAACCCACCATGTCAATACTGACCATAAATTTTACATTTTCCGCAGGCAGGAGCGATACCATATGTGCCGAACCGTGAAGCCCTATCTCCTCAGCGTCGAAAGCCGCGAAAACGACGCTCCTCCGCAGGCTGCCTTCCCTCTCTTTGAGTATTCGTGCCATCTCAATAAGTGCGGCTGTTCCCGATGCATTGTCGTCGGCCCCGCTGTAGATTACCGTATCGCGCCCGCGCACTCGGATACCTAGATGGTCGTAATGGGCCCCGAGGATTACATATTCGTCTTTAAGCACCGGATCACTGCCAGGGATAAAACCTATAATATTGGTATATATCCTGTTCGTGTTATTGGTAAACGAGAATTTCTGCTTGTATGTGGTGTCTCCCACGAATGGATAGAGCCCTATTTCTTCAAAATTATTTATTATATATTCCGCAGCTTTCCTGCTGTTGTCCGTGCCCGCGCCGCGCCCCAGCATAGAGTCGGCCGCAAGTGTATAAACGTGCTGCGCAAGCCTTTCGGCAGAAACCCTCTGCGCAAGAACTGGCAGGGAAGTTAATAATAACAAAATAATTGAAAGTATTTTCCTCATCGCAGGAATTTTTATGGTTTAAAATATTCCATGAATATAAATAATTTAGGAATAAAACAGTCCTGGAGGCCCAATTTTCTTTCATAATTCTTATTTACCGGCACCGCTTTGCTTATTGTTGGTTTATTCCCCGGTCCCGCAGGTGTTCAAAGGATTATCCGGATGAAACGTTCCCTCTCATGTAACAAGGGCCGGAGTATCGTATTGTGAATGTATCACAATAAATTCCTGTATTAAATAATCCGGGCAGTATAATTGCCCGGATTATTTAATACAGAACTTCTACCATATCACCACCCTCTCTGCGGGGGCAAGATACATCGCATCGCCTTCCTTGATATCGAAAGCGCTGTAGAAGTCGTCTATGTTGCGGAGGGTGACGTTAACCCTGTTTATGCCCAGCGAATGCGGGTCGAGCTTGGTAAGGCGCAGGATCTCCTCCGGCCTTATATTCTGGGCCCACAAGGCTGCGTATCCAAGGTAAAAACGCTGATCATCTGTGAACCCGTCGATATCTTTAGGTTTTTCTTTGCCCTTGAGGCTGTTTTCGTATGCCTGTTTGGCGACAAGAAGCCCTCCCTGGTCGGCGATATTCTCACCCAGGGTATAGCGGCCGTTCGCTTTGGTGTCTCCGTAGACGGTCACCGCGTCGAACTGCGCCACCAGTATATCGGCCTTCGCATTGAAAAGCTCCGCGTCTTCCGGAGTCCACCAATCTTTCAGGTTGCCATCCTTGTCGAAATTACGCCCCTGGTCGTCGAAGCCGTGCGTCATTTCGTGTCCTATTACGACTCCTATCGCACCGTAATTCACCGCATCGTCCGCATCGGGGTTAAAGAAGGGAGGCTGAAGTATTCCGGCCGGAAAACAGATCTCGTTGGTTGTAGGGTTATAATAGGCGTTTACCGTCTGAGGGCTCATCTGCCACTCGGTACGATCCACCGGTTTGCCCGCTTTAGCCAGCATGTATTCCGCATCGAAAACGTTTGAGCGGCGTACATTGTCCCAATACGAGTCTTCTTTAATCTCCAGCCCGGAGTAGTCGCGCCACTTGTCGGGATATCCTATCTTGACTATAAATGTGGAAAGCTTTTCCTGCGCCCGGGTTTTTGTTTCGCCGCTCATCCACCCGAGGCCTTCTATACGCTGCCCGAGGGCAACCTGAAGGTCGCGAACCAACCCCACCATCTTATTTTTGGATGAAGCCGGAAAATATTTCTCCACATAAAGCTGTCCAAGGGCTTCCGACATCGCCCCGTCAGTAACCCGCAGGACGCGTTTCCACCGCGGCTCCTGTGCCTCTTTGCCCGACATCGTCCTACCGTAGAAATCGAAAGAGGCCATTTCAAATTTATCACTCAGGTACGGCGCGGCGGTATTCAAAAGATGGAACATCATATAATATTTATGGTCGCGGAAACGAACCCCATGGAAAAGATCGTAATTGATCTTTTCGTAATACTCTATCTGGCGCACGTTGAGTTCGGCGTCTTCCGGAATACCAAGAACAGCAAAATAGTCCCTCCACCGGATGAAATTATTTCTGGCTTCCCATTGGGCGACCGTCATCTTATTATAATTAGCATAAGAGTCACGCAGAAGCTCCCTGGAATAAGCATGGCGGGCAAGTATGTTTTCCACTCTCATAACAGCCCTGTGGGCTTCCCGTGATTCGTCGAGCGAAAAACCAGACATCTGGAACAGCCTTTCGATATACTGGCCGTAAGCTTCCCTGATCCGGGCGGTGTCCTCGTCCTCGGAAAGGTAATAATCCCTGTCGCCCATGCCGAGTCCCGACTGCTCTATCATGGCTATGTTCGTGGTGCTGTTCATATCGTCCGCGTCGACGAACGGGAAAAAATAAGGCGTTACACCCATCTTGTGGAGTTTTGCCAACATCAGGGACATATCGCCCTTCAAGGCAAGCATCCTTATCTCCTCTATCAGTTCTTTCACCGGACCGGCATCCTCGGAATTGCGTTTCTCCGAGTCCATGCCAAGGTCGTAGAGCGTAGACACTTTCTGTGCGATACCGCCCTCGGTTTTCTTCGAGGCGCGAAGTTCCTCCACCAGTTCGTGTAGCTGGTCGAGATTGTCGTTGCGCAACTGGTCGAAAGATCCGAAACGGGCATATTCCGCCGGCAGCGGATTTTGTTTCATCCATCCGCCGCAGGCATACCGGTAGAAATCGCTTCCGGGAGATACGGTTGTATCAAGGTTTGATAGTTTTATGGCAGGCACGGAGTCTTTTTTCTTGCCGCCATCGCAGCCGGTCATGGCGGCAGCTCCAGAAAGAAGCATTAAGCAGGCGATCATCGTTTTTTTCATATTATTTTAGTTTGTGTTTCCAATAGTTAGCAAATATATGAAAAACCCGCTAATTGAGGAAAATTCGCCGGTAAAGGGATTGGTTCCTGTACTATTTTAGGTTGGCGCGTAAGGAATTAAATCAAAGTATGGAACTCTATATTTTCCGCCTTTGTATAATATATGGCTTACAGTGGTTACCTGTTATTCTCCAGCGGCCCGCAACTCCCCCCGGCGGGCCGCACGGCTGTTGCGGAAAGCAGGAATGAATTAATGTAAAGTGTATATTAACGCCAAAAAATAAATCCTCTTTATTGTTTTTATATAAAATCTTATTATATTAGCAATCAGTCATTTGTTTTAAGGACTATTATATTTAATCCCCTAACCAAAAATTACTGCTTATGAAAAGACTTTCTTTGTTTACAGATCTGTTTCTTGTATTTTCATTTTTACTGATATCCGGCTGCGTGAGGAAAGCAGCGCCTGTCCGGTTCGACACCGAAGGTTTCAAAAGTGCGAGTTGTATCTTGGAATGAAACTGGTCTTAATAGGCGGAGCTGCAATTGCATACCCTGGGACACTTATCACAGCATATTTTGGAGTGGAGCAATCGATAGACTCTTATAATAAATGTATGGATACGGCTTTGGCCACATATAAAACATGTAAGGCTACCGAGGTAAGTCCATTATGACGCTATAATAATACGCACATTATGAGACACATGTTTTCCAGCGCGTTTAATTTCAGGAAAGTATTAAAGGGCGACAAATATTATCGGACTATGACAATTATTGAGTTGTTCGTATCCCTGTTTGCAATTGTTGCGGTAATATTGAAACGCATTCCTTCAATGAAAGACTTCGCACTACCGGTGGGTATAATTTCCATGCTCGCGTTTATGCTGGTGGCGATTGTATTTTTTATCGTACGCATAGTGAAATCAAAAGTTGTAGACTGGTCGCAAATTCTCTTTATCGTACTTTGGTCGGCATTAATATTGATATTCGTAAACGACGCCGGGGGCTGGAGCGCTGTATTTTCTTCGCTGTAGCCGGTATTGGAAAATACAAACGGTCAGCGTAAAAACATAGAGCTGGGCAATTACGGGATTTTAGTATAATAGCAAAGGTGTGAATTCTCACACCTTTGCTTATTATAGTAAAAAGTATAAACGCCCCGCCGTCAGTCTTTCAACTTGGCATACAGGAATTCCCTGTTGAGCCGGGCGATATGCGCTATGGAAATAGCCTTGGGGCACTCCGCTTCGCAGGCCTGCGTATTAGTGCAGGCGCCGAAACCGAGCTCGTCCATTTTGGCAAGCATGGCCTTGGCCCTGCGCATACCTTCCGGTTTGCCCTGCGGGAGCTTGGCCAGCGACGAGACCCTTGCCGCCACGAAAAGCATGGCCGAGCCGTTTTTGCACGTAGCAACACACGCCCCGCATCCTATGCAGGCCGCCGCGTCCATACTCTCCTCGGCATCGTCGTGCGGTATGGGTATGGCGTTGCCGTCCGGTACGCCGCCCGTGTTGATGGAAACGAAACCTCCGGCCTGGAGTATCTCCTCGAAAGCGCCGCGGTTAACCACGAGGTCCTTAATGACCGGGAAAGCCGCCGAGCGCCATGGCTCGATGGTTATCGTTTCACCGTCTTTGAATTTACGCATATGGAGCTGGCATGTGGTAATTTCAGAGTCAGGGCCGTGCGCCTCGCCGTTTATGTAGAGCGAGCACGCGCCGCAGATACCTTCGCGGCAGTCGTGGTCGAAAGCTACCGGCTCCCTGCCTTCGTGCACCAATTGGTTGTTAAGTATGTCTATCGTTTCGAGGAAAGAAGTGTCTTCCGAGATACCGTCCAGTTCATAGGTCTCGAAACGCCCTTTGGCCTTGGCATTCGCCTGTCGCCATATTTTAAGTTTAAATTTCATCTCCTGCGGTTTTTGCTTGTATAAACCTTTCAAATGCGGCCCTTTCGGAACCGCCCTTAATTATATGTGGCTCTTATTCCTTATAGTTGCGCTGCGCCATCTTAATGGCCTCGAACTTCAGTTCTTCCTTGTGCATCACCGGCTCTTTATCGTCGCCCTTATATTCCCATACGGCCACGTAAGCGTAGTGCTCGTCGTCGCGCAACGCTTCGCCGTCACCCGTCTGGTACTCGATGCGGAAGTGGCCGCCGCACGATTCGTTGCGGTTAAGTCCGTCGAGCGCCATCAGTTCGCCCTGCTCGAGGAAATCGGCCAGGCGGAGTGCTTTTTCGAGCTCTTGATTGAACTCCATCATGTTACCGGGAACTTTCACGTCATTCCAGAACTCTTTGCGAAGCGCCCTTATCTCGACGATTGCCTTTTCGAGCGACTCCTTCGAACGGGCCATGCCCACATTCTCCCACATAATATTGCCCAGTTTCTTGTGCAGCTCATCGACGGTCTGCTTACCCTGAATTGAAAACAGCCTGAGTATCTTCTCCCTGACTCCCCTTTCGGCTTCGTCGAACTCGGGAGCGGCCGTATCCGTCCTGGGAGTCATGATCTCGTGCGAAAGGTAGTCGCCTATCGTGTACGGAAGTACGAAGTAGCCGTCGGCCAGCCCCTGCATGAGGGCCGATGCGCCGAGGCGGTTGGCGCCGTGGTCGGAGAAGTTGGCCTCGCCAATCGAGTAGAGGCCCGGCACGGTCGACATAAGGTTATAGTCGACCCATGTGCCGCCCATCGTGTAATGCACGGCAGGGTATATCATCATCGGCTCCTCGTAGGGATCCACATCCGTTATCTTTTCATACATCTGGAAGAGGTTGCCGTAACGCGCCTTTATCACGTCCTTGCCGAGCCTCTCTATTGCGCTCCTGAAGTCGAGGAATACCGCCAGCCCCGTTTCGTTCACTCCGAATCCGGCATCGCAGCGCTCTTTCGCCGCGCGTGACGCCACGTCCCTCGGGACGAGGTTGCCGAACGCGGGGTAACGGCGCTCGAGGTAATAGTCGCGGTCTTCTTCGGCCACTTCCGAAGCCCTCTTGAGCCTCGAACGAAGCTTATCAACGTCTTCCTTATGCTTAGGCACCCATATCCGCCCATCGTTGCGGAGCGACTCCGACATGAGCGTCAGTTTGCTCTGCTGGTCGCCGTGGACGGGGATACAGGTCGGATGTATCTGGGTAAAGCAGGGGTTCGCGAACCATGCCCCTTTCTTATAACATTGCCATGCGGCCGAACCGTTGGAGTTCATGGCGTTGGTCGACAGGAAGAATACGTTGCCGTACCCTCCCGTGGCGATCACCACCGCATGGGCCCCGAAACGTTTGATCTCTCCCGTAACGAGGTCGCGGGCGATGATGCCCTTAGCCTTTCCGTCGATAAGCACGACGTCCAGCATCTCGTGACGTGGGTAGCTTTTGACCGACCCTTTGCCCACCTGCCTGTTCATGGCGGCGTAAGCGCCGAGCAAAAGCTGCTGCCCGGTTTGACCTCGAGCGTAAAAAGTACGCGAAACCTGCGCCCCGCCGAAAGAGCGGTTGTCGAGCAGGCCGCCGTAATCCCTCGCAAAAGGAACCCCCTGCGCCACGCACTGGTCGATGATAAGGTTCGACACTTCGGCCAGGCGGTAGACATTGGCCTCCCGGGCCCGGTAGTCACCCCCCTTAACCGTGTCGTAAAACAGTCTCTGGACGGAGTCGTTGTCATTCTGGTAATTCTTGGCGGCGTTGATTCCTCCCTGCGCGGCAATGGAGTGCGCACGGCGCGGTGAGTCTGAGATACAGAATATTTTCACATTATATCCCAGTTCGCCCAGTGCGGCGGCGGCCGAAGCCCCACCGAGACCAGTGCCCACGACGATAACGTCGAGCTTGCGTTTATTGGCCGGGCTGACCACCTTTATTTCCGCTTTGTGCCGTGTCCATTTCTGGTCCACCGGCCCGCCCTGCGGTATTTTAGATTCCAACTTTGACATATATTTGATTTTTGATAATCAGAGTTATATAATTCCGTTCGCCTGCAGATAAAGCACTATGACCACCAGCGCGAAACCACCCATGAGAAGGGTGGAAACTATGTAAGAGATCACCTTGAGCCTCTTCATCCACACCTTGCTGTTCCATCCGACGGTCTGCAGCATGCTCCATACGCCGTGTGTCAGGTGCAACCACAGGGCCACGAACCACGCCAGGTAGATAAGCACGTACCAGATGCTGGAGAAGGTATGCTTTACAAGCCATGCACCGTCGGTCGGGCTCTGCCCGAAACTGTTGACATGGTCGCCCATTATCTCGGTAAGCTGCATGTTGTACCAGAAATTATAGAGGTGCAGCAGCAGGCCGATTAACACTATCGCCCCCAGGATAAACATATTCTTGGACGCCCATTCGACGCCGGGCTCCTTTTTCCGTACAGCGTAACGGATATTGCCCCTGGCTTTCATGTTGCGAAGGGTCAGTATTATGGCGTAGAGGAAATGGAAACCCACTCCCGCAGCCAGCACCGCCGTACCTATCAGGGCGTACCAGTTGGCGCCCAGGAACGCGCATATTGCGTTATAAGCACTTTCGGAAAAGATAAGCGTGGCGTTCATTACAAGGTGAAACGTAAGGAAGAGCAGCAGGAACGCGCCGGTGATGCTCATTATCAGCTTGCGGCCGATGGACGAAGTAAAAATATTTGCCATATCGTATTTTTTTATTTTCCTGTTGGGGGATAGTCCGCCTAAGGCCGGGCTTTCCTCATAAAACACAATTAACTAACCGTCTGCCGGAATATTCTCCCGAGGATAATACTCCGGCCCACAAAGGTATTTTATTGTTTTTGAAATAACAAAAATCCAGCCCTGCATTTTAATTGCCGCGCTATATAGCATCCAGCATTGACAACATGTCGGCACTAACTCTTTGAAACCTTTATTTCCTTTAACGTGACGTCAAGGTAATTTAAATCCAAGTTTGCCCAAACTAGTCGCATGGCATAATGAATATCGTTTTCGCAACAAAAGCTCCGAATTAAAATTTCTAACCGTTTTGTGACTTCTATAGTTTATATAATTTTGGACTTTTTATTAAATTAAACTACCTTGGGCCCACATATAACACCATTTTTTAACCATTAAACCCTAAATTAATCATGAAATTATCCCTTTTCAGAACTTATCTTGTTGTGCTTATTGCATTTGCCGGAGTAAGTTCTTTCATTTCCTGTAACAAGGAAGAAAAGCATTCTCCCTCAACGGTAACTATCGAAACGTCCGGGATAACCGCCAAATCGGTGACCGTAACAATCAATCCCAATGAACATACCGCAAATTATATGTTCGCCGTTGGGAAAGAAAGCGACCTTGAGGCATTCAAGAATGGAACTCTCCAGGGAATTGTAAAAGTCGACGGAAACAAGAGCGACACTCGTACTTTTGATGAGCTCGACCCTCTAATGAACTATACCGTTTTTGCGGTAGGTGTTAACGCCGGAAATCAAAAAGGCGAGGTTGTCACGAAAGAGGTGATCACCGTAGCTTTACCGTTGGCCAGTGTAACAGTTGAGGAATTACCGAACAGCCTCACTTCGATAACCGTGAAGTTAGTGCCCGACGAGAATACCGCCAGCTTCAAGTTCGCCCTCGGTAGCGAAAACGACAAGGAGGCTTTCATTAACGGTTCTCTTGAAGGCATCATAACAGTTGAAGGGAAAGAAGAGCGCGAACACACTTTTGAAAACCTTGAGGGACAGACGGAATATACATTGTTTGCCAATGCAACCAACTCTGCAGGCGATACTGGCAAGACACTCACAAAAACCGTATCTACTGCAAATTATCCATTGGGAACCGTGACGATAAAGGAGGAGGTTGTAACCGCCAACAGTATATCGGTGGTATTTACTCCCGACGCCAACACCGCGAGCTATAAAATAGCAATCGGAACGAAAGAGGATAGGGCTAAATTCGAAGATGGCACGCTTGAAGGAATTGAAACGATTTCCGAGAAAGAAGAATACCCAAAAACATTTAGCGGCCTCGAATTTCTCAAAGAATACACAGTGTTCGCACAAGCTTTGAATATTAAGGATATCCCGGGAGAAGTCACAGAGCTTAAAGCCACTCCTGAAGTCGATTATCCTCACGTGGGAGTGTTTATCAAGGATATAAATACCATGTACTGCATTACTACCAGTATACCGAACGACCAGGTAAGTTCATATTATATTCTGACCGCCGGCAAAAACGTGTATTTTGAATTTGTAGAATTATATGAGAGTTTCGGAATTTCCGAAGAAGAGTTCATACAGATGCTCGGGTTATCGGCGGATGAACGGGCCACTAACGTATTCGCCCTCAGCGGCCAGCCACGTTTCGACCAGATGTTCGTAATCGCAGTTTACGACAGCAACGGTGATCTTCACGATATTATATACGAAGATTTTAAGACTCCTGCATTGGAACCGGGATTACCGTTACCTGAAGATGTTACCATAGCTGTCGGCAATATAACCGATAAAAGCGCTGTGATAAAATTCACCCCGGGCGCCAATACAGCTGGCTATTACGAACTGGTTATGACCGAGGAAGGATATAATGCCATCGCAGAAAATCCTGAATATGATGACGAAAAGAAATTCCAGGAATTCAGATCGAATTTCCTTTTGGGAGAAAACATGATGATCGATGAGGACGAGGATACATGGTCGCTCTCCAAACCGGGCACCGGATATGTTGCTATGGCCCTTCCATTCAACAATAACGGAGAAGCGGGCTGGGGAGATATTTCGATACATAAGTTCACTTCGGCAGGCACTGCGCCTTCATCTCCGGAGATGAGTATTTCTTCAAAAACAGGCAACAGGGAAGTGATCCCATCGTTGACCAGGGAAAAACTTCAGCAGATCAAAAAAGAACGTAATTGATGTCAATACACAGGTTAAAGAGCGCCCCGAATTCTCGGGGCGCTCTTTGTGTCGCCAAGACAAAGGGGTTGAATAAAAACTGCCGCAATAAGGTTAGGTTCCCCCCCATAAGCCCCCGACATACGGATACGCGATTTAAAACCGCCATACTCCATGCTGAGCGTCATAATTATTAAAATATGTTACCTTTGTGGAAACGCCCGTTAAGGCTCCGTATAAATTTTATTGAATAATTTTAAAGCCGGATCCATAAAGGAAATTGCAGTTTGCCATGAAAAATATACTCATTACGGGAGGGGCCGGATTCATAGGCTCGCACGTGGTAAGGCTCTTCGCCAGGAAATATCCTGATTACAGGATAGTGAACCTCGATAAACTCACTTATGCAGGAAACAGGGAGAGCGTGGCTGATTTAGAAAAACTCCCGAACTATTTTTTCGAACAGGCCGATATTTGCGATTTCACTAAAGTAAAGGCCATTTTCGCACGCTATGAAATTGACGGGGTAATCCACCTCGCCGCCGAAAGCCATGTCGACCGCAGTATCGGGGATCCGTTTACGTTCGCCCGCACCAACGTCATGGGCACGCTGTCGCTGCTGCAGGCGGCCAGGGAATCATGGAACGGCAATTTTGAAGGAAAAATGTTCCACCATGTTTCGACTGACGAGGTTTACGGCGCTTTGCCTCTGGACGGCGGGGCATTTACGGAGGAGACAAGGTATGACCCCCACAGCCCGTATAGCGCTTCGAAAGCTTCTTCCGACCATTTCGTCCGTGCTTTCCACGATACCTACGGGCTCCCGGCGGTGTTAACCAACTGTTCCAACAACTACGGGCCATACCAGTATCCGGAGAAACTTATTCCGCTTTTTATCGATAATATCCGCTGTGGCAGGCCGCTTCCCGTTTACGGTAAGGGGGAGAATGTGCGAGACTGGCTCCATGTCGAGGATCATGCACGTGCCCTCGACCTCGTATTCCATAACGGAGAGACGGGAGGGACTTACAACATAGGCGGCGGAACTGAAATGAGGAATATAGAGCTCGTGCGTATGCTCGTGAGGATAACCGACGAGATACTGGGCCGCCCGGCCGGGGCAGGCGATAGACTAATAACTTTCGTGGCCGACCGCGCTGGGCACGACCTGCGCTACGCAATAGACTCCTCCAAAATAAAGAGGGAGCTGGGTTGGCAACCTCAGGTTCCGTTCGGGCAGGGTCTCCGAAATACGGTTGAATGGTACCTTACCAACGGGGAATGGGTGGAGAACGTTAAATCTGTAATGTGAGCCAGCCGTAATTACGCTATATAAATAATGCATGATAGATATAAAGGATAAAAGGATGTGCTGCGGGTGCAGCGCCTGTTTGCAGGTTTGTCCTGCTGCGTGCATATCGTGGACGGAGGACGGCGAAGGATTCTTATATCCTGTCGTCGACCTGGATAGGTGTCTCCACTGCGACGTATGCGAGGACGTATGTCCCATGCTCCATCCTTTGCCGGCCGAAGAACCGTTAGACATTATCGGTGCGAAGAACCCCGACGAGGGCGTCCGTGCGGCAAGCTCTTCGGGGGGCCTATTCTCTATGCTGGCCGATAAAACCCTTTCTGAAGGCGGGGTGGTTTTCGGGGCCGCCTTCGACGAAGAGTGGACAGTGGAGCACGTGGCCTGTGAAAACACCGGTGAACTTGCGCGCCTCAGGGGCAGCAAATACCTCCAGAGCCTGATGGGTGACACCTTCCGTGAAATAAAAAAGATACTGACGGAAGACCGCCCCGTGTTGTTCTGCGGTACCTCATGCCAGGCAGCCGGCCTTCGCAGGCTACTGGGCAGGGAGCCGAAACTGCTCGTTGCGGACGTGGTATGCCACAGTATACCCAGCCCCAAAGTATGGAAACAATACCTCAACGAAAAGGCGGCTGCAAAAGGATACGCCGCGAGCGACATAACCAGGCTCACTTTCCGCGATAAAACCCTCGGATGGAAAGATTTTTCGGTGGTGGCCGTAACGGTGGACGCATCAGGTAAAGAGCAGGAGATAATCCGTGAAACTTCGCGCGAAAACGCTTATATGAGGGGATTCCTTAAAGGCCTTTATTCCCGGCCGGCCTGCTCGAACTGCCCCGCGAAGAGGTTCACCTCGGGCGCGGACATTACAATAGCAGATTTCTGGGGCGCCTACGAATTCTATCCGGCGCAGGACGACGACAGGGGTATAACACTCGCGTTCGCTCTGACCGGGAAGGGAAACGAAACGCTCGCCTCGCTGGGCCTCGATACGATAAATGTAACCCTCATGCAGGCGACAAAACATAATCCCAGGATAATGTCGCCTGCCGAACCTCACCCGCAAAGGGACGAAGTTTTCGAAAACCTTGGCAAAACCCATGTCGAGGATATGGTATGGAAATACGCGAAGCCGTCGCTGAAGCAAAAAATAACCGGCCGCCTGAAAAGAAAATGAAAATAGCAGTCGTAACCCTTCCGCTCCACACCAATTACGGTGGAATACTGCAGGCATACGCTTTGCAGAAAGTCCTGGCGCCGGCAGGCCACGAGGTAGTTGTGGTGCGGTTCAGGGATAGGGCCGCGTACAGGCTTACCCATTCGCTGTCTGTGTTTCTGAAACAACGCGGGATTGTTCCGTATAGCCATAATTATCCGCTCTCGGCTAAAGAACACTCCATTATAAGGCAACATATGGAAAAATTCATCGATAAGCATATCCGGCGTACCCCCTTACTTCCGGGGAGTGGAGTGGCCGGGTACGGTTTCGGCGCTTTCGTCGTCGGGAGCGACCAGGTGTGGCGCCATTACGACTCCAGGTATTTCCTCGGCTTTCTGCGCGAAGGGGACCCGGCAAAAAAAATATCCTACGCGGCATCTTTCGGCATAGACAGGTGGCCTTTTACGGAAGCACAAACGGAGGAGGCGGGAAAGCTGGCAGCGCGTTTCGACGCCGTTTCGGTACGCGAAGATTCGGCCGTGGAGATGTGCGCGGCCCACCTCGGGATAAAGGCCGAACTTGTGCTGGACCCCACGCTCCTTCTGGAAAAGGAAGAATACCTTGCACTCCTCCGGGAATCCGGTGTGACGACGGAAACCCCCGAACCGATATCAGACACGGAAAATGTATTCAGCTATATACTGGACAGTAGCCCGTCCAAAGAAGAGATTATTAATAGAGCGGCAGGGCTGTTGGGAGCCGGTGTAAATTCCATTGTACCCCCCGTAATGCCCGGAAGGAGGGTGGATATTGAAAAATGCGTCTGGCCTCCTGTGGAGAGATGGCTCCAAGGTTTTGCGTGCGCAAAGTTCGTCGTAACCGATTCTTTCCACGGTACCGCCCTCTCGATACTCTTC
>CAKUKW010000026.1 GCA_934663885.1 uncultured Tidjanibacter sp. | reverse complement strand
CAATCGAACTTCTCCACCCTCTGCCGGGGTTTTATTATCCCCAAAGAGGTAAATAAGGATATGGCAACCAAGTTTCTGGAGGCCGTGGGCCAGTTCGAGCGGATTATCAACGATTCGGGATTTATTACCATCACCCGCCTGACGGATGACGAGATAACGGGCACGCCGGAAAGTTCCGGGCTGATAGAGAAATACTTTGCCCTCTCGATGGAGGACGCCGCTTCGCTGGAAGATATGGAACTGGGGGCGGACGGTCTTCGGATAGGCGATAAGCGGGTGTGCCTGCATACGCTCTCCGACGCCGAGGATTTGCCGGGACGGGTAGGAACGGACAGACGTTACGAAAAACTCTCCACCGACCGGAGCGACTGCCTTTTGTCTTTTGCTTCACCCGTAGGGCTGCTCTTATCATGCGACCATGTGTACAACCAATATCTGTTTCTGGACGACAGCGCCGAAAACCTGCGCCGCTTCGAGAAGCAGGCGCGTAATATGCAGTCGCTCTCCCGCTACTCGCGCGGCAACCAGATAAACAAGGAGTGGATAGACCACTACCTGAACGAAGCCCACAGCTACGGGCTGACCTCTATCCGGGCGCACTTCAACGTCATGGCATGGAGCGAGGATGCCCGGCAGTTGCGGCATATCCGTAATGATGTGGGGTCGCAACTTGCTCTTATGGAGTGCCGCCCCCGTCACAACACGGTGGATGCGGCGACGCTGTTCTGGGCGGGTATGCCCGGCAACGCGGGGGATTTCCCGGCGGAGGAATCGTTCTACACGTTCATCGAGCCGGCCCTGTGTTTCTTTACCGAGGAAACCAACTACAAATCTTCCCCAAGCCCTTTCGGGATTAAGATGTGCGACCGCGTCAGCGGGAAACCCCTGCACCTGGACGTATCCGACCTGCCGATGAAAAAGGGCGTGATAACGAACCGCAATAAATTCGTATTGGGGCCGAGTGGGTCGGGCAAGTCGTTCTTTATGAACCACCTCGTAAGGCAATACTACGAGCAGGGCACCCATGTGGTTTTAGTGGACACGGGTAACAGCTATCAGGGCCTGTGCGGGCTTATCAACCGCAAGACCAAAGGGGCCGACGGGATTTACTATACCTATACCGAAGACAGCCCTATCAGCTTTAACCCTTTCTACACGGACGACTACCAGTTCGACGTGGAGAAAAAGGACAGTATCAAAACCCTGCTGCTGACGCTGTGGAAAGGCGAGGAAGACAAGGTTTCCAAAACCGAATCGGGGGAACTTGGCAGCGCCGTGAACGCCTACATCGACCTGATACGCGGCGACCGGACGATACGGCCGTGCTTCGACACTTTCTACGAGTTCCTGAAGGACGACTACCGGCGCGAACTGGACGAAAGGGAGATCAAGGTGGGCAAGGAGGATTTCAATATCGACAATATCCTCATTACCCTGCGCCAGTATTACCGTGGCGGACGCTTCGACTTCCTGCTGAACTCCGAAGAAAACATCGACCTGCTTTCCAAGCGGTTTATCGTCTTCGAGGTGGATTCCATCAAGGACAACAAGGAACTGTTTCCGGTGGTAACTATCATCATCATGGAATCCTTTGTGAACAAGATGCGGAGGCTCAAAGGGGTGCGCAAGATGCTGATTGTGGAGGAGGCTTGGAAGGCTCTTACTTCGGCGAATATGGCGGATTATATGAGGTATATGTATAAAACCGTCCGCAAGTATTTCGGCGAAGTGGTAACTGTAACACAGGAAGTTGAAGATATTATTTCCTCCCCGATTGTCAAGGAGAGTATCATCAATAACTCGGACTGCAAAATCCTCTTAGACCAGCGTAAGTTTATGAACCGCTTCGACCAGATTCAATCCCTGCTCGGCCTGACCGATAAGGAAAAGGGGCAAATCCTCTCTATCAACATGGCGAACCACCCGTCCCGGAAATACAAGGAGGTATGGATAGGGTTGGGCGGCGTGCAGTCGGCGGTTTATGCGACGGAGGTTTCCACGGCGGAGTACCTGACCTACACCACCGAGGAATCGGAGAAGATGGAGGTGATGGCGCTCGCCGAGAAGCTGGGCGGAGATATGGAACTGGCTATCAAGCAGCTTTCGGAAAGTAAAACCCCATAAACCGCAGGGCCATGATGTACAGTACAAGGAACGCAGACCCTATGGGGCCGGAGCTGGACTTTTCCCTCTGGGAAGTGAAAGGAAGCTGGGTAAGCCGCGAAGGTGCGCCGTCGGTCAGGATATACCGCGATACGGGCCGCCGCAACGGCGGTTATTGGGTGGAGTTTGCATATTCGGACACCACCGTCTTCCGTCGCCTGATAAAAAAGGGTATTTGCGGTCTCCGTTACTTCGACCTGTACGGCTCTGTCGGCATGGCTTACGATCCCCGGCGCGATACGTTGCAACTGTCCGCCTACGGCGACTATTACAGGGCGGAAGATTAGTTCTCCGGGAGTAATCTTCCCCCTCTTTCATTCAATAAATAACAATTAAAAGTATAACAGAAATGAAACGATTGATTTTAATACTGTGCGTGGCCGTCTTCGGCTTCGCGCATCAGGCGAAAGCACAATGGGCGGTCATCGACCCGTCCAATCTGGTGCAGAACATCCAGCAGGTGGTTAAATCATCCTCCACCGTGAGCAACCTGGTAAACAATGTAAAGGAAACGGTAAAAATCTATGAGCAGGGCAAGGCGTACTACGATGCGCTTAAATCGGTCAATAGCCTGATTAAGGACGCCCGCAAGGTGAAACTCACTATCGAAATGATCAGTGAGATTACCAATATGTATTCCTCCGGGTTCAACCGGATGGTGTCCGACCCCAATTTCAGCGTGAACGAACTGGAAGCCATTGCACTGGGGTATGCCCGGTTGCTGGAGGAAGGCGGGGCATTGGTCACGGAACTCAAAACCATTATCACCAGCGGCAACGGCCTGTCGCTGTCGGATAAGGAACGGATGGACGCGATAGACCAGATTTATACGAAAATGGTAGATTACCGCAACCTGACCCGCTACTTCACCGACAAGAGCATCTCCCTTTCCTACCTGCGCAGCAAGGATAAGGGCGATACCGAGCGTGTCCGCGCCCTGTATGGTAAACCATCCGAAAGATACTGGTAAGCCATGATGTTACTTGCAATAGATTTCGATAACCTGCATCAGATTCTCCGCAATCTGTATCAGCAGATGCTGCCCCTGTGCGGCGATATGATAGGTGTCGCCAAAGGGATAGCCGGGCTCGGCGCATTGTTCTACGTGGCCTACCGGGTCTGGAAGTCGCTGGCCAGCGCCGAACCGATAGATGTGTTTCCATTGCTCCGGCCTTTCGCCATCGGGCTGTGCATCATGTTTTTCCCCACTTTGGTGCTGGGCACGATTAACGCCGTCATGTCGCCCGTAGTAACGGGGGCGCACGGCATTCTGGAAAGCCAGATAGAGAATGTGGAGCATTTACAGCAGAAAAGGGATGCGCTGGAATATGAAGCGCGGATGCGTGAGGGTAAGGAATGGCTGGTGAACGACGAGGTGTATGAGCAGAAGTTGAGCGAGCTGGGCATCCGTCAACTCGGAACGATTATCTCCATGAAGTGGGAACATGCTTGGCATGGCGTCAAGCAGTGGTTCCGGCAGCTCATAACGGACTTCTTCGAACTGCTCTACAACGCCGCCGGGCTGACCATCGACACACTCAGGACTTTTTTCCTCGTGGTACTCGCCATATTGGGGCCGCTCTCTTTCGCCCTGTCGATATACGACGGCTTCCAGTCTACGCTGACCAACTGGATTTCCCGCTATATCAGCGTGTACCTGTGGCTCCCCGTCGCCGACATCTTTTCGGCGGTACTCTCTAAAATCCGGGGGTTGATGCTGGAGAGCGACATCGCCCTGCTGCAAGACCCCAGCTATATACCGGACGGCTCGAATGGCGTGTATATCGTCTTTCTTATCATTGGCATTATCGGCTATTTCAGCATTCCCACGGTTGCCGAATGGATTATCCAGTCGGGCGGCGGCGCCAGCGGCGCGATGGGCGGCATCAACCGGAGCGGGGCATTTGCTGCGGGCGTTGGCGGAGCAGTAGCAGGCAACCTCATGGGCCGGATTTTCCATCCCAAACGCGGTGGCGGCGGTAAAAAAGGCGGGGGTGATTCCAGCGGTGGCAGCGGTTCTCCCGAGGGGCGGAACATGGCTACGCAAGGCAATAGCGGCGGCGGTTACGGCACATAACATTCATTAATAATCATTGAACGACATGGAATTTAAATCATTAAAAAATATAGAAAGTTCATTTAAGCAAATCAGGCTGTTCGGCATCGTGTTCCTTTGCCTGTGTGCGGCGGTGGCGGTGTTCAGCGTAGTGAAGTCCTACCGGTTCGCGGAAGCGCAACGGCAGAAAATTTACATTCTGGATGAGGGGAAAAGCCTTATGCTGGCGCTCTCGCAAGACCTGTCGCAGAACCGTCCGGTGGAAGCCAAAGAACATATCCGGCGGTTTCACGAACTCTTTTTTACCCTGTCGCCCGACCGGGCGGCCATCGAATCCAATATCAACCGGGCGTTGTTTCTGGTGGATAAGAGCGCCTTTGCGTATTATCAGGATTTTCAGGAAAAGGGGTACTACAACCGTATAGTTTCCGGCAATATCAACCAGACGGTACAGATAGATTCGGTCGCGCTGGATATGAATGCTTATCCCTACCGGGCCATGACCTACGCCCGGCAGATGATAATCCGCCAGAGCAATATCACCGAACGGTCGCTGGTTACCCGGTGCAACCTTATCAACTCCGTCAGGAGCGATAACAATCCGCACGGGTTTACGATGGAAAAGTTTGAAATCATCGAAAACCGCGACCTGCGGACATTAGCGAGATAGCTTTATGGGAAAGAAACTGAATGCTATCGGCGACTGGATTGAAGACGGTCTGCGCCGGATGTGCGGGGAGATTACCCCGGACAAGCGAATAATAGTGATCCTTACGATGTTTCTCGGTTTTACGGGGCTTTCCCTCTATTTCACCATATCCTCCATCTACCGCTTCGGCAAGGGTGAGGGGAAAAGGATGCAGATAGAGCATATCGAACGGCTGGAATGGGAGCTTCAGCGTAAGGAACACCAATTGGACAGTGTAAAACAACTAAACGATTTTAATTATGAGTACAGAGAATCAGAATAAAGAAAAGCCCGTGGCGGAGAGGGAGAAAAAGGAACTCACCCCGCAGCAAATGCAGAGGCGTAAGAAAATGGTGATTTTCCCGCTGCTGTTCCTGCTGTTCGCCGCCTCGATGTGGCTCATCTTCGCTCCGAAAGACAGCGAGGAAGAGCAGCAAAAGGACGGTTTCAATACCGAACTGCCCACGCCCAAAGAAAGCGGCATTATTTCGGATAAGCGCGAAGCCTACGTTCAGGAAGCCATGCAGAGCAAACAGCAGGACAAAATGCGCTCCTTGCAGGATTTCGCGTTTTCGCTGGGCGAAACGAAAGAAACCGAAGAAGAACGGCTGGCCCGCGAAGAACGCCAGTTAAAAATGGCTCCCAAGCCGGTGGAGTATTACGATAACCCGGAGTTGTTTGAAAACAGCAACGCTCCCCGGCGCGGCGGTAACGCTTTCCGGTCGTCGGCCAGCGCCTATGAGGACATCAACCGCCAGTTGGGGAGTTTCTACGAAGAACCCGCTACGGAGGAAGATGAGCAGGCGCAGTTGGAATTGCAATGGCGTGTTCAGGAACTGGAAAGGCAGTTGGAAGAACAGCAGCAGGCCAAAAGCGCCGAAGAAGAACAACTGGCCCTTATCGAAAAGTCCTACCAGATTGCCGCCCGCTATATGAACGGCGGACAGCAGGATTCAGGGGGCGATACCCCGGCGGTGCCGTCGGCGGCTTCGGGCGGTAAGGTAGCCGTACAGCCTGTGCGTCAGGTGCGCCACAATGTGGTATCGCTACTGGCGGCGCCCATGCCCGATTCGGTCTTTATGGAAAAGTTCGTAAAACCCCGCAACTGGGGATTCAACACGGCTGCCGGGGATGAACAGGCGCAGGAGCGGAACAGCATCCGGGCGTGTATCTACCGGACGGCAACGGTTACCGACGGTCAGGAAGTCGGGTTGCGGCTGCTGGAACCGATGCAGGCGGGCAGCCACTGCATCCCCGAAAATACGGTAGTAACGGGCGCGGCGCGTATAAATGGCGAACGTATGGTAATAACTGTAAGCGCCATACAGCACGCCGGAAATGTTATCCCTGTTGAACTGATGGTCTATGACCTCGACGGCGGGGAGGGTATTTCCGTTCCGGGGTCGGAGGAAATCAACGCCGTCAGGGAGATTGCCGCCAATATGGGTTCGGGAATGGGCAGCAGTATCACCATCACCGACGATGCCGCCTCGCAACTGCTGGCCGACCTGGGGCGAAGCGCCATACAGGGGGCCTCGCAATATGTGAGTAAGAAGATGCGGGCGGTGAAGATTACGCTAAAGGCAGGCTATCAGGTGCTGTTGCTTCCCCCGATGAAATAGCATGGTACCATTCAAAAATAGTTATCAATGAAGTTTGTTTCTCTTGTCGCTGACTCGTGGTCGTCTTGTCGCTGACTCGACATTGCCTTGTCAGCGACTCGAAGAAACCTTGTTTTCTGCGCTTACTTAGCTTGGTAATTCCTTTTTTGAATGGCACATAATAATAAAACAACCTGTGGCTGCGGTGTGGCCGGAGCCACAGACCACTAAAAATCCGATTTATAAACACTAAAAAAACGAGTAATGAAAAAAATCTTTTTGATGTTCGCTTTCGTGGCGACTGTATGTGCGGCTGGCGCACAGGAAACCAACAACGTTTCTTCCCCCTCAAAGGGTGATTATTTCGACGGGCTGACCCGTCCGCTCACGTTCAACCGGATGATACCGCCCTATGCGCTGGAGGTAACGTTCTCCAAAACGGTGCACATCATCTTCCCCTCGGCCATCCGCTACGTAGACCTGGGGTCGGCGGATCTGCTGGCGGCCAAAGCCGACGGTACGGAAAACGTGCTGCGGGTAAAAGCCGCCCTGCGGGATTTCAGCCGCGAGAGTAATCTGGCGGTTATCACCGAAGACGGGGCTTACTACTCCTTTAATGTCCGTTATGCCGACGAACCCCGCAAGCTATCCATCGAGATGGCCGACTTTATCCATGACGGCGAAGCGGTAAACCGCCCGAACAACGCGATGGACATCTATATGCAGGAACTCGGGCAGGAATCGCCCCTGCTGGTGAAACTCATAATGAAGTCTATCTACAAGAACGACAAACGGGAAGTGAAGCACATCGGCTGCAAGCGGTTTGGCATACAGCACCTGCTCAAAGGCATTTATTCGCATAACGGGCTGCTCTATTTCCATACGGAACTGAAAAACTCGTCCAATGTGCCTTTCGACGTGGATTATATCACGTTCAAAATCGTGGATAAAAAGGTCGCCAAGCGCACCGCCATTCAGGAGCAGGTGATATGGCCGCTGAGGGCGCATAACAACGTAACGCTCATCGGCGGCAAAAAGAGCGAGCGCACGGTGTTCACCCTGCCCAGGTTCACGATACCGGACGATAAGCACCTGGTTGTGGAGCTGTACGAGAAAGAGGGCGGGCGGCACCAGACCTTTACGGTGGAGAACGCCGATCTCGTCCGCGCCAAAGTTATCAACGAACTAAAGGTAAAATAAGATGAGAAAGGCGATTATGTTTCTTACGCTGGCGTTGTGCCTTGTCACGGGCGGCAGGGCGCACGCCCAACGCGCCCTGCCGGGGATGCGTGGACTGGAGATACGGGGCGGCATGGCGGACGGGGTTCACTCGTCGGATAACCTGGGCGAATCGGGCTACTACTTCGGGGCCGGTATGGCAACCTACACGAAGAACGCCAACAAATGGGTGTTCGGGGCGGAGTACCTCAGCCGCTATTATCCCTATAAAGACGGGCGGATTCCCGTGGCGCAGTTTACCGGAGAGGGGGGCTACTACTACAAGTTCATGGCCGACGGTTCCAAAACCTTTTTCTTCTATCTGGGCGCTTCGGCGCTGGCCGGGTACGAAACGGTGAATTGGGGCGACAAGCTGTTGTTCGATGGTTCAACGATACGCAACAAGGATGCTTTTCTCTATGGCGGGGCGGTTACGCTTCAGGTGGATGTCTACCTGACCGATAAGGTGATCCTGCTGTTGACGGGGCGGGAGCGTATCCTGTGGGGTACGACTACCGGGCATTTCCACACGCAGTTCGGCGTCGGCGTCCGCTTTATGATAAATTAAAAACAGATTCTACAAATGAAAAAGATAACATTCAAAAGGGCTGTGGCGCTCTCGGCATGGGTAGCAGCCATTATATTAATGTGTGTCGCCTGTGAGAACGAACTGGAAATCAAGCAGGCATACAGTTTCGATTTGGAAACGATGCCCGTACAAAAGAAACTGGCTGCCGGGCAGACCGCCGAAATACGGTGTACGCTGGTTCGGGAGGGCGAGTACAGCGATGTGAAATTCTTTATCCGGATGTTCCAGTACGACGGGTCGGGCATATTGAAAATGGACGATGGTACGCTGTTCCTGCCCAATGACCTGTACCCGTTAGACAGGACGCAGTTCCGGCTTTATTACACTTCGCTGAGCGGCGATCAGGCCAATATCAGTGTCTTTATCGAAGACAGCTTCGGGCAGGTAATTGAAAAATCCTTTTCTTTCTCCGGTGAAAATTCCGGAGAGGAAGAATTAAACACAGAATAATAATGGCAGGATTTTCAAGGTACGCAAGTATGAGCGTAAACGACGAAAAGTATACACCGAATTACGCTGTCCTGCCGATACTCAAATATCTACCGGAGGGTAAAATAATTTGGTGTCCGTTCGATACCGAAAACAGCGAATTTGTTACCGCACTTAGAGAAAACGGTTTTGAGGTTGTATACTCCCATATATGGACAGGACAGGATTTTTTCCATTATGAGCCGGACTGCTGGGATATAATTGTTTCAAATCCGCCGTTCAGCAACAAAAAGAAAGTATTTGACCGGTGCCTGACTTTTAACAAGCCATTTGCCCTGTTAATGTCTAATCTCTGGCTGAACGAATCTGCTCCAGGCAAATTGTTTAAAGACAACGATTTGCAGCTTCTCTTATTCGACAAACGGATTCAGTACGACTGCAATAACAGGATACCATTCGGGTCAAGTTATTTTTGCTGGAACCTTTTACCTAAACAAATAATTTTCGAAGAACTGAAAGTCATAAAAGGACAATGCAGCCGGATGTATCAGGACTTTGAATAACCGATAATAAACCGTCCGGCTGAAAAGCTGACGGTTTATTTTTATGAATGTAAATTACTTAAACACTTTGATTATGTTATCAGATTTTTTCAGAATAAACCTGCCTTACGGCATGGTAAGGGATGAGAACGACAAATGGACGCTGTTCAACCGCGAAGGAAAGCCGATAGGCTTTAATACCGATGAGCCTGTAAAGGGATTGCATAAGTTGCCCATTGCGAACAGGTATTGGGGGCTTTCCGACCGCTTTATTATGGAACTGACCGGGTATGACGAAACAAGCATCAGACGTGATGAAAAGGGTAATATCCGGCAGTTTTGGCTGTACAATGATGCCGGCAATCCAATCAACCGGCCGTCAAAGGACAATGAATATTGGGCGGTGTACTGGAAGAAACTGGAAGCGCTTGCCCGGCTGGGTCTGATGTTTTCGTTTCCGTAAACGCCTCGATTGAGATATACCGGGTAAAAGAGCCTTATTTTCAAAATATTAGCCGGATGGCATCTTGCTGTCCGGCTAATTGGCATTATAGCGGGTTGCCGGAAGCGGGCGGTTTATTTATTGCAGTGTTCAGGGTGCCTGTACACCGCCGGCATTGCCGTCCCGGTTTTCCGATGCCTGTTTTTCAATTATTTTCTATGTTCACTCCTTTAGGAATGTACCAACTATCCCGGTAGTTCTCCCCGATAAGGGAGAACATTCCGGACAGGCGGCTGTCCTGTGCGTGGCGTTTGGCTTCTGATATGGTCGGAAACTCGCCTAATTTCCGAAAGCCGATGAATAGTTTATACATAGCCCCATATTATATAAGTTCAACCTTTGTTCTGCTGATACTGGCCCAAAACACACCGTTACAGAAATAGGCGTAACCGTTGTGCCAGTTGCTTCTTCTGCGGATAACCGCCATTTCGGGCGGTCGTATCTCTATCGTAGTGGTGTAGATATTATGCCCGATGGTTATCCTTAACTCGCAACCCCTCCATATCTCGAAGTGGGTCTTAAACCCGTGTTTGCCACGGGTAAGCTCTACCGCCTTTTCTACCGCTTCCCGTACCTCCCAATCCCATTCGGAAACAGGTTTAAGGGGTCTGCCTTTATATCCGTCATAGATGATTTTCATGCTGTTGTGAAGTTGTGGGCGGCTGTCGCCGCCCGGATTTTATTCGCCGTATATCAGTTCTATCGCCTCTCCGAGTTTTGCCAGCGCAGTGCGCTGCTGGTCGGTAAGAGAGAGGATAAAATCGTCGTTGCTGTACCATGAGCCGTCTTCGTCCTGTCGCTCAAAGCACCGTTTGTCGGCGGTATAGGCAACGGCAAGCAGTACATCGACCTGCGTTTCGGTCAGTTGGTGAATGGAGAAAACTCCGCTGTGTCCTGTGATAATCATAACTTTAAGAATTTGTATTATTGTTCTAAGCATCATTTTAGGGGGGGCGGTTACGCCGCCCCGGTTTGTCATTGGAATAAATTATTCAGCACCCACTGCGTTTCATACTCCCAAAGCGTGTAACCTTTGACAATCCTGCGCCGTATAACCTCTTTCTGACCAACCATTTCGGATGCTTTTTCAAGCAGTTCCTTGTCGCTGAACGCCTGTGCCCTGTCGATAAGAAAATCGACCATTTCGCTTTTCTGTTCGTGCAGGTCTTGTATCTCGTTACAACGTTCCTCGTATTGACCTTTGAGGGTGCAAACCGTTCTGAAAAGTTCTGTAACAAGACGGCTGTTTCCGTTCTTCTTATACTCTCTGCAAAACTCGTCCTTGTCCATCTCACCGGCCGCCATGTAAACGGCCTCGATTGCCTGGTATTCTTCGCTTGTCGGGGTTAAACCCGTTCTTTCTGTAAATTCCTGATAGTTCATATCTGTTGTTTTTTAGTTGAATAATAGGGTTAATTGCTTAGCTACGGCGGTTTCCTGTAACATGGCCTGTACCTGTTTCACGATTATCTTCGACAGGGCGGGATTAAAATTGGCCGGGTCGTTTTTCAGCCGCTCAGCCTGTTCTGTGTGGCGGTTTAACAACTCCCGTAAAGCGGCTGTTAGGCACTCTTTCCGGTTGTTGAAAATCTTTCCCCATATCCCCAGCCCGTAACCGCCACCCGATCCGCCGGTCGAATAGCTGGCTCCGTAGCTCCATTTGCCGTTCGTTCCCTGTCCGATGGTGATATAGTTGTGTGCCGCCCAGCCTTTGCGGTCGATAAACTCGATCCGCTCCACGTTCTGAAATTCAGGGGTCGCTAACCAACCGTATTCGTTCATTGCTTTACCTGTAAAGCCGAATATCTGCTGCCGGTCGTATGCCCTGCGATTCATAATGATTTGGCGGGGATCGTCGCCAAAACTTTCATATTCGTCAATCATCTGCCGGTCGTTCCGGCGCAAGGCGATCAGGTAAGCCGCCATGTATGGGCGTTCTTCCCTGTACGGGTGATATTGCCGTACCTGTTCTATTTTTTCAGAGGTTGATAAATTTCTGTAATCCATGACTTATCGTGTTGTGGGGCGGCTCGGCTCCGCCCCGGTTATACTTTTATTGCTTGGGGCTGTGGCAGATGATTTCCCGGTCGTCCACGAAAATCGTATCATGGTCTATGACTATCTCGGCAAAAGCACAGTCAAAATACTCGTTTACGATATTGAGGACGTTGCGCCTTGTGAAGTCGCGGGAGTAGCCGATACGTGAGGTTTCCAACCCTTTGAAATTGTAATACTCGCCCTGTCTGTTCCAATCACTGTTCAACTCGATTTCCTTGTCGCGGTCTATTGCGTGGTCAATGTTAAAACCATTGCCTTTCCCGTGGACGGTAAACTCGATGAAATAGCGGTGTCCATGTCTGTTGGTAAATTCGGTGCGGATGCGGTGGTTGCATACATCGTCCTCATACCGGGGAGCGTACCGGGAACCCATACCGACAAACAGCAAATGGTTTGAGTGTTCGGCATATACCCGTTCCTTAGCCCGTGCAAGTTCTTCCCTGGCCTCCTGTATCTGCTCTTCCGTTACGATGTACTCCAAAGGATAATACAAAGCCTTGTAATGGAGGTGTTTGTGGTATCGGTCGCAACAGCTGTGTGCAAAGGCTACCGCATTGCGTAATCTCTCGTCCGTGTATATTCCGGTCATTACTTCGGGTGTCATTATTATTTCTTTTCTTGTTCTCATGTCTTTGGATTTTAGGGGTTTAGAAAATGTGTGTGAAAAGGAAGTAGAAAAAGCCAATCAGAGCAATTAGAGAGATAAGGCAGGAAGCGATTGCTTTGATGATGTGCCATGCGAAAGACACTCCCAAAACCACCCAAATGAAGTCCACGCCCCACAGGTAAAACCCTGCTACGGTCGCCACTATCTTTACCACCCATTTTATGCTGGATGGAAGGTTGATAGATTCTCGTTTCCTGTTTATTTTTTCTATTGTTCTCATAATGTCTGACTTTTTTTTTATGCCGTGACGGAGCCGGTATGATGAGTTCTGTTTCAGGAGCTTTCAAAGGTCGCCGTTAGCCCATGCAAGATTTTTGCGGGAAATACGCAACGTCCGCCCCGGCGGATGTCGGAAGATTTTTTGCAAAACCGCTCTGCGGCTCGATCTTGCAGGGGCGTGAACGGGGGAATTACCTTTGCTGCTGACAACAGACCATCATGATTAGACCGGCTCATACCAGGCATACAAAAAATGAGGAAGACGTTATGGTGAGAGAACGGTAGAAAAAATCTCTTAGCGGCAGCCGGGGAAGTGTAACGGCTGCCGCCAATTATCCCATCTGAAGGATGATTGCCTTATGGCTTCAACGCCACTTGCTGCCACTTTGAAGCCACTCTGTGCCATAGAAAAACAGAGCGCCGGATAGATAAATGAATTTATCTACTTTTGGGTTCCGGGAATACAAAACAAGGAATAAATGGAAATAATCAGTATGAGTATAAAAGTCTTCGATGCATTAGCCAGACGCGTCGGGGATATTGAAGAAAAGGCGGAAAGGTTATACCGCCGCCAGGAGGATTTGAGCCTGAAAAAATGGCTGGATAATCAGGATGTGTGCGAGATATTGGGTATCACCAAACGCACGCTGCAAACGTACCGGGAAAAAGGGCTTTTGCCTTATTGCCGGATAGAATATAAGATACGCTATAAGCCGGAAGATGTGCGGAAACTGCTGCAATCTTCAGGGCATAATCAAAAAAAGATATAGACCATGAATAACTATCTGATAGAAAAGGGTGATTCCCGCGTGGCCGATCTTTTCAAGCGGCTGGAAAAGACGAATAAGCTGTTAGACCGGGTGGAAGCGCCTGCCCGCCGTTCGTTTTACGGTCAGCGTTTCATCACCGACCGGGAACTTGCGGAGAGGTTCCGGGTAAGCCGACGGACATTGCAGGAGTACCGTTCGGCAGGGCTTATCCCATATTACCTGATATGCGGTAAAATCCTCTATATGGAATCCGAACTGCAACAATTTCTGGAAGATTCCCGCGAACGGAGCATCGGCCAGCAGAAATTGATATAAAAGAAAAACGACCCATTTTCAAAAATGAAGTGGGTCGTTTCTCTTTTCCGGCAGGTACCGGTCAGTTCAGCAGGGTGTCCATACCGGGGATTTTCCAGAGTATGACCGGATTGAGTGCCTGCCGGGTAATCCAGCGGCGATAATAATGCGCCTGCCGGGATTTGAGCCGGAAAGCCAGCGCCGTTATCATCTCCAGATTATAGAGCGTCAATATGCTGCCGTCCCCGTTATCCTTGCGGCGGCAAACTTCATCCTCCTGCAATATCCCGCTTTTAAGTATGGAACGGATATTACTGCCGACAGCCGCGACGAACACGCCGAAAATCCGTGCGATTTCACTTTGGGTAAGCCATACGCCGCCCTGCATGGGGTGGATGGTAACCTGTTCCTTTTCTATGATGATTGATTCCTGATTCATGTTATTGTTTGTTTGAGGGTTGAATATTCCTGTTCCTTTTCTTGCCGCCCGGATAACGGATGGCCGCCCGGAGCGATTCGTCTTCGTACAAAGTAACCCGGTTTTCTTTGGACTGCGTGCGTAACCTTAGCTGCTTCATGTCTTCGTCCACCTTTTTATCCGTTACTTTGGCGTATATCTGCGTGGTGGCAATGTTCTTATGCCCCATCATCCGGCTGACGGTTTCGATGGGTACGCCCTGCGAGAGCGTGATATGGGTGCCGAAATTATGGCGTGCCCGGTGAAAGGTAATTCCCTGTATGCCATACTTTTCCCCTAACTTCCGCACAAGTTTGATAAAATAGTTGCGGCAATAGAGATTGAAAATATGCCTGTCCTTTTTCTCCGGCTTATATTTTTCGATGATTTGCAGGGGAATCTCCAGCAGGCGTACATTGCAGTCCGTTCCGGTCTTCTGCCGTTTAATGTTTATCCACAGGTTGCCGTCGCCGGCCCGGCTGATATGTTCGTCCGACAGGTTTTTCAGGTCGGCGTAACACAATCCGGTGAACGTCGAAAAGACAAACATATCGCGCACACGGCGTAAGTTATCCTCGGCAATGGTAAGCTGCATCAGCTTCTCCAGGTCTTCCAGCTTCAAATGGCGGCTTTTCAGGGGCGGCAGTTGGGGATGCAGCGTCATGAACGGATCGCGGCGGAGCGTTCCCTGATTGAAAGCCCGGCGGGTTATCTTTTTGAGGTTATACAGATGCTGATGCACCGTTTTTTGCCGCAATCCCCGGTCAGTCCTCAAAAAGAGGTCGAAATCCTCGTAAAATTTCAGATTAAGGCTGCGGAGCGTTACATCGTCCGCGTCGAACTTCTTCCGGATGAATGCCAAAAGGTGTTTATAAGATACCCAATAAAGGTCGAGCGCTTCTTTCCCCCGGTCTACACCGACCCGTTTCTGAAACTCGTCGTTATGTTCCTCGAAGAGTTTCATCAGTGTAAGCGGTTTCTGGGCGATGCCTTTCAGGGCATTCTTAACGAGTTCGGCGGTAACGAAGCCCAGACTTTCATTTATTTCCTTATAGTGGTTCCTGATGCGCTCGGTTAGCAGGTCTATCGCCCGGTTTACTTCAAGCGCATTGCGGC
>CAKUKW010000025.1 GCA_934663885.1 uncultured Tidjanibacter sp. | reverse complement strand
GTCCAGGAGTTCATTTTCGTAAAAGTACAATTGTTTACCAGCCTTACAGCAAGGTATCAGACCTTTGCGGACGAGAGTGTAAATTGTCGACCGTGCCTTCCCGAGTATCTGGCACGCTTCGCTCATACCAACTGGACGGTTTTGGACTGGAGGTGGCACCTTACTTTTTAAAACATGCTCTTTGATCGTTTCCATTTCCTTGATCAGATAATCTACCGCCTTGGGCAGATTATCGAATGTAGTTTCACTCATACTCTCTGAATTAATTGGTTATATTTAAGAATAGAGGAGCCAACATGCCATTGTTTAGAGAAAGGCAAAAAGAATTATTTCCGGCACTGTTATCTGAACTGTATTGGCTTTTATATCAGACTATTAACACTCGTTATTGTCCATTATCTTTTTCAAAGAAATTTTGTTGGCAGACTCCCGTTTCTTCTCATTAACCAGTTCTGCGTAAATCTGGGTCGTTGAGACGTTCTTGTGGGTAAGCATCTTGCTGATAGTAAAAATATCCGTGCCGAGGGCTATCTGTAGGGTGGCGAACGTGTGCCGAAAGCAGTGGAATGTTATGTGCTTCTCTATGCCGGCCGACTTGAGCCATTTATGTAGGGGATGCTGGATCATGCTTCGCTCAAGCCCCTTGAATACTTTACCTGTTGCACGTTCACCGCATAATTCTAACGCTTCATCACTTATAGGTAGAGTAGTTTCGGTTTCGGTCTTTTCAGTTCTGAGGCGCATACAGTAACCGCCGTCTTGCGCCGGGACGATGTGTTTCCAATCGAGCTTTAATATGTCACTGATCCGTAACCCTGTAAGGCAGGCAAATAGCGATGCAGCTTTGAGAACTGGAATCTCACATGGAGTATTTGCCAATCGCCCCAATTCCTCGGCGGTCAGAAACTCTTTCTTCACATCTTTATACTCGATCTTCTCGAGGAAGTCGTTGACGTTCTCCCGGATCATCTTGTCCCGGTAGGCGATCTTCAACAGTCCCCGGAACGTCGAATAATATCCGGCAGCCGAATTACGCTCCAGTTTCTTTTTGGAAAATTTGAGTTGGTTTGCATTCAACAGGTACTCGCGGAACTTTCGGCAGAGATCGACATTGACTTCCCCGAAAGTACACTTACCTTTGGTGAACTTCTCGAAGTGGGCGTAAACCATTTTCCACTTCGGGTCTTTCTTCATCAGAAAGCTCCGGAAATAGGCAAGGAAATCGCCTTTCTGTTTGCGTTTATCGAGAAAGCCATACTCCTCGTTGATTACCGCTTGGATACGCATCGCCTGAATAGCCTCAGCTTTCAGCAACATGTCGGCATTATACTCCCGCTGGATTTCATTTTGTGGTTCATGGAAGATATATATGCCCAGGTATTCCTTGTGAATCATCTTCATCGTTTCCGGGTCACGGATCGGCGGATAATAATCCAGATAGAGTGTTTCACGTCCTTGCGTGATCGGCTTGCGCCGCAATTTTACTTTTGTCGCCATAGTTTTAATATATTATTGGTTGTTCAAAAATTTTGTCAAGTTCATGTCGGGAGATTTTTATGCATCGTCCGACCTTGATTTTCGTTATGTTGTTACGTTTGACGATATTGTATAAAGAGTCCCGCGTAAGGTTATATGTCTCCATTGCCTCTTCTACGCTGTAGTAATGAGGTACCGGAGGATGTGATATGCCCTTCGTCACGTCAAAATGCAGTTTGGAATACAGCGCGTTTCGGCCTTCCTTTTTGTGAGGAATGGCATTCTCATATACAAATGAGTGAATAGCGGCGGGAGTCATCCCGAATTTCTTCGTAATCTCTTCTGCAGTGTACCATTCCGATATTTCAGGATGCTTTTGCTGTTTAGCAAAATGCTTGTCAATATGCTTGGCACTGTAATATGCCCGTCCCCTGTGCATTGTTTTAGGAATATTCTCAGTTTTGACAACCTTATAAATCCACGATCCCGAGGCCGAATACTTTTCTTTGATCTGGTCTACGGTGTACGTATCAAGAATAGGGAGTTGAGTTGAAATAGGTTTGAATGAATTGGCATCAACGGCATCGAATTTTTTATAAATTTCGTTGAGCCGGATAAATGTCTTGCTGCCGAGCCGTAGACCTTTAAGTTCTTTGTTCCTCAGGTAAGCATAAATTGTAGGGCGGCTGACACCAATCAACAGCGACGCTTCGGTAATAGTCAAAATCGGTTTGATCTGAACTTCGGCCAACTTGAAGTTATGGATTTCTTTTTCAGTTCTCTCCTTTACTTGACCGACAAGTTTGTTCCTTTTCCGGGCTTTATATGCTGTTGAGGAACACTTGTGAGAACAGAATCGGGTGGTGGTTTTACGCGCGGTAAATTTGACGCCGCAGAGCTCACAAATCCTTGTAATCTCAATGTTACTGCTCATTTACGGCGCTTATTAATCGTAAAACCGTGTAAACTGACGTAAAATGGCGTAAAGATTCTCCACTGTCTGAGGTATGATGTGACAGCAAAAAACCGGGCAGGGCCAAATGAGGGCGAAAACCGCGGTGAGGAACACGCGATACGGAAGAATAACGGAAAAGTGCAAACAACGAAAGGCGCTCATTATGAGCGCCTAACAAATTGTTGTTACGGGATGTAATTTGTTGTTCAGCGTCGGCTATTTGCCGATGCAGAATTTTGAGAATATTTCACCGAGGATTTCATCGGTGGTTATTTCGCCGGTTATCGTTCCGAGCCAGTAAAGGGCCTCTTTTATTTCTTGCGAAACCAAATCTCCGGAAAGCCCGGATTCAATGCCGTCTATAAGCATCTCCAAAGACTCTTTGCTTCTCAAGAGAGCCTCGTAATGGCGCGTATTGGATACTACAGTATCACCGCGCAATGCGGCATCTGCATCCACCAGACTTCCGAGGTAGTCCGTAACGGCTTTAATATTAATCCCGTATTTTGCAGAAATAGAGATTACCCGATAATGTGTGCCGGACCCCGTTCTTTCAGCACCTCCATTTCCCATATCAGACTTATTGAGGATAATGCATACCTTTTGTGATTCCACTATCGGAAGGGCTTCAATCTCTTTTTCAATTTCAGAAGCCGTAATTGCAGAGCTGCCGTCAAATACATAAAGTATCACTGCCGCTTTTTCAAGGCTGCGAAAAGTACGTTCCATGCCCATCCGTTCAAGTTCGTCGGCGCTATCCCTTATCCCCGCAGTATCTATAAAGCGGTACTCTACCCCATCAATGGTGATTCTCTCTTCGATAACATCCCTGGTCGTTCCCGCTATATCGGAAACCATCGCCCTGTCATCGTTCAGCAAAGCGTTAAGTAGCGTCGACTTGCCCACATTCGGACTGCCGATAATGGCCACACCTATGCCTTCCTTTAGAGCATTGCCCAATGAAAAAGAATCGATAAGGGTATTTATTTTCCCGTTAATTGATTTTGCGAGGGCGACTATTTCGGTTCGATCGGCAAACTCCACGTCTTCCTCAGAAAAATCGAGCTCGAGTTCAATCAAAGATGCGATACGGAGCAGATCACCACGCAAATGTTTAAGGTCGGCGGAATATCCTCCCCTCATCTGGGTTACTGCCATAGAATGTGTCGCCCTGTCGTGCGAGGATATCATATCGGTCACGGCTTCGGCCTGCGAAAGGTCTATCTTTCCGCCCAGAAACGCCCTCGTTGTAAACTCACCGGGACCGGCAGCGCGCGCGCCGTACCTTATCAACAACTCTATAATACTCCTGACTATGTAAGAGGAACCATGACACGAGATTTCAATCATATCCTCCCCCGTATAGGAATTAGGTGAGCGGAATACGGAAACAAGCACGTCATCCAGAAAAAAACCTGACTCATCGACGATGTTACCGTAAATTATAGAAAATCCCTTTGCTTCCGTTATACTTTTCTTTCGGGCAGGACGAAACGCCCTGGAGGCAATATCAACGGCGTCAGAGCCGCTGATCCTGATCAACGACAACGCCCCCCCTGAGGCAGTAGCTACAGCCACAATAGTACATGACCGGTTTATCATCACGGAAATACTACCCTGAAAATATGATAATTGTTCTTAACGGTACATCTCGAGTTTCTGCCCTATCTTCAATTTGTCCGGATTCTTAAGATTGTTCCACTTTATGATCTGGCTTGAAGTCACCCCGTTTTTCTTGGCGATGGAAGAAAGGTTGTCGCCCGACTTAACAGTATATGTATATGAGCTCAGAGAAAATTCCTTCTTATTGGGATCGATATTGGACGGCTTGAGGTATTCACTAAGGTAAACCATATCCTTATCCAGTATCACCTGCTCGTTCTCCACGAATTTAGACATATCAGCAATCGGCAGTATCAATGAATATGTCTTACCGCCGACAGCAGGGACAATATCGCGTATATACTGGGGATTGAGGGCCTGAATCATCTCTTTCGACGTTCCAATAGTAGATGTTATCTGGTCAAAATGCATGACCCTGTTGACCTGTATCGTATCCACGGCAAGGGGCATAGGGCAATCGTCAGGCGTCAGGTTATGCTGGCGGTGGTAATAATAAGCGTATGTAGCACCTATGAACGAAGGAACATATCCCCTGGTTTCTTTAGGCAGATATTGGTATATATCCCAAAAGCTTCTGGCATCGCTGCCTGCCCTCTTAAGTGCTTTATCAACGTTACCGGGCCCGCAGTTATAAGCGGCAAGCACCAGCAACCAGTCGCCGTATATTTTATATAGATCGCCCAGGAATCCAATGGCAGCCCTTGTCGCGGCAACGGGTTCCCTGCGCTGGTCTATAAATGAGGTTATTTCAAGACCGTACCTTTTACCTGTCGGAAGTATGAACTGCCACAGCCCCACAGCTTGCTTATGTGATCGCGCCGACGGGGTTAGTGCCGACTCCACTACAGGAAGCATCCTTAGCTCCAGCGGAAGTCCTGCGCGGTCGAGTTCCTCTTCTATCATCGGGAAATAATACTGCGACCTGCCCAGAACACGGCACATAAGCGCTTTGTTCTTGGTCGTATATGCTATGATGTACCTCTTTACAACATCGTTGTACGGAAGCGGCACTGGCGACAGTATCATTTTAAGCCTGGTCTCATATACGGAATCGGGAACCTCGCTGGTAATGTATTCGTCTTCATTTATATCGATGAAGCTGTCGAAGAAATTATCAAAAGCAAGGAGCGAATTCTGCTCGTACCATACATGCCTGAGCGAATCATACACAGGACAGGAGTGGTCAAAGAAGAGTTCCATCGAACCCCCTTCTTCGGAAACGGCTTCTATTACCGCCGGAATATCCGTGCGGTTATTTCCTTCACCTGATTCTTCCCCCGCAGGCTTTGAAGCCGACGGTGAAGCCAATAAAAGAAATCCCGCTAAAAAAGTAAATATGCTCATATCAGAAAGTATAACTCAAACTTAGTCCGACCAGACTCACGTTTCCGGTGGCATGCGTATAAAAATTATCGACCATCGGCTCCAGTTTCCAAGCCAGGTTGTCGCTCACGTCGAAAACTTTGAGGTGGGCATCCACATGGGCGTCCATGATATTGAAAAGGTACCAGACACCCGTCAGTATTATGGACAGATCCCTGGCGCGGCGCGCGTTATCCTTATATGTCTTCAAGGTATTAACGTCAGTACCGGGGACTTCGCTTATTGTATTAGGATCCCCGTCGGCTTCCAGTTCAAAAGCCGTTTTCCATCGTTGGTAAATCCTGTTATTCCAGTCCACCACATAGAGGAAAGTCGTCAGGCCGCCGACCGCCAACGGCACCCGCCAGTAGCTTTTATTGTATACCTGCCCGGCGCCCGGGCAAATGACCGAGAGCCATGTGGCTGTCTGTACCCTAGTATTTTCAGACGGATACCTGACCACCGCGTCCCCGACCATATAAATATATGTCCCAATCGCAGCTCCGAACAGCAATTGCCTTGCTGTGTTGTGGATTATCATGTTATTTTGTATAGGGTCTATCATATCCCGGGGGAAACCACCCGCAACCCTGTAGTCGTATATCTCCTTATAATGCTTATATTTCTTATGTTGCTGGAACCCGAAATAGGTAGCCGTACCGGCCACTCCGTAGATTACAGGTATCTTCCAGTAATCGCGGTTATAAAATTGGCCGAAACCGGGAACCACCATGGATATAAGTTTGAATTTATTGAAGCTAAGGGTATCCTTGAAATACGGATTATGTAGATATAGTGTGGAATCCGCCCTGTTCCTTTCCCTCTGGGCTGCCCTAAACTCCCTGCGGCTTAAAAGAGAGTCGGGTATGACTGTCCCTGTAAAAAGTGCCAGGCTATCCCCGCCCTGGGTGTTGATCACGGTGAGTGTCGAATCGCGCATGGTTTCGTAAACTCCCCTGAATATTTCGTAACGCACAGAATCAGAAACCGTCGAATCCTTGCGTATTCCATGCGCCAGCAATAGCGAATCGGGCCTTATTCCGTGGGACAATAATATCGAATCGAGAGCCTCTCCTGCAACAAATCGCATCGAGTCTTCGTGAATGCCCGTCGATAATGAATCAACTATCAAAGAATCGGGTTTTACAGTTTCTACTTTATGCCCGGAAACCACCTTAAATGACTGCGGCAGCGCCGGGGCCGGGCCCTGAACACCTGCTTTAGCGGACTTACGAGCCTCCTTCTTCTCCCTGCGCGTAAGTTCCCTTTCCGGGAAGGCAGTAATTAAAGTATCTGCTTTGTGCAGTGCACCGAAACTATTGGGGAGAGTATCGCCGGCTATTACAGAAATACCTGCCACAGCCATACTGTCCTGCTTGAAAACGGATTCGTGGAGCATGGAGCCCGCCTTAACGCTATCAGCCTCCTGAGCGAAAATAGTAGAGCAGGAGCCTGATAAAGCCCAAAATAAAACAGCTGCTATTTTTATACCGATCCCGCGAAACATTTCTAAAATTTTTCAAGTTTTCCAAGGAAAGACTCCACATCCTTGTCAGAAGAGAAACCTATGACGATTTTACCACCGCCGCCTTTACTCTTTTTTATCTTTACGTCTTCCGTAAAAAGACGAGACAGTTCTTCTGCAAGGTGAGTATAGCTGTCGGGGAATTCCTCGTCCGCAACTAACGGTTTTTGTAAGGGCCCGGCTTCAAACTTTTTCACTAAATCCTCAGTCTGCCTTACGGAAAGGTTCTTACGCATGACCTTTTTAAGTATTGCGATCCTGGACTCCCCGGGAGCGGCTGCTATTGCCTTGGCATGCCCCATCGTTATAGCGTCCTGTTTAAGGGCCGACTGCACCTCGACCGGAAGAGAAAGTAACCGCAGATAATTTGCTACGGTAGAGCGCTTTTTACCTACACGTGAGGAAACGGCATCCTGTGTAAGGTTACATTCTTCCATTAACCTGTGGAGGCTTATGGCGATCTCCATCACGTTGAGGTCCTGCCTCTGGATATTTTCCACCAGGGCCATTTCATGGAGGTTCTGGTCGTCCGCCTCCCTTATATATGCCGGAATAGTTGCGAGTCCGGCAAGCTGCGAAGCGCGCCAACGGCGTTCCCCGCTGATTATTATATATTTCCCGCCTTTATCCCTTTTGACCGTGATAGGCTGGATAAGCCCCAGGGTTTTGATGGAATCGGCAAGCTCTTCGAGAGCGTCTTCATTGAAAACCGAACGTGGTTGCTTGGGATTGGGCACGACAGCCTCGATCTTTATCTCCTCCATCACCAGTAGGGGATTTGCGTCCTGGCCGAAAGGAGTTCCTTCAGCTTCGAAAATGGCCCCCAGGCCGCGTCCCAATCCTTTATTTTTCGTCATTTCCGGGAATATATATTATTGAACGTTTACGCCCGCTTTTTATTTCTTTGCAGGAATTCTTTCGTCAGATTCATATAGCATTTGCTTCCAGTAGAGGAGGCGTCATGCAGAATTACAGGCTTGCCGTGGCTGGGCGCTTCGCTGAGCCGGACATTCCTCAATATTATCGTATCGTAGGCCAGGTGTTTAAAATGCTCCTTCACTTCGTAAGCAACCTGGTTAGCCAGCCTGGAACGCGAATACATGGTCATCAGAAAGCCCTCGATTTCCAACCCCGGGTTAAGTTTTGCTTTTGTCATCTTGACGGTATTAAGCAACTTACCGAGGCCCTCCAGTGCAAAGTATTCGCACTGCACGGGAATAAGCACGCTGTCGGCGGCCACCAGGGCATTAACCGTTATAAAGCCAAGCGAAGGAGAGCAGTCGATAAAAATGAAATCATAACCGTCCTTTACCTGCCCGAGACATTTACCGAGCCTGAAGTGGCCTCCCTCCATATCGGCCAGTTCGGTATCGGCACCCACCAGGTCTATGCTAGAGGGGAGTATGAAAAGATTCTTCACGTTGGGGCTCGGTACGATTACATCGGCGGGGCAGCATTCGCCCGTAAGGCATTCGTACGTCCCCTTGTTGTTGATCTCCAGCCCGAGGCCCGAAGTGGCGTTGGCCTGCGGATCGGCATCCACAAGCAACACTTTCCTACCCGATATTGCGAGGTTTGCCGCCAGGTTGATAGCAGTAGTCGTTTTCCCTACCCCGCCCTTCTGGTTTGCCAAAGCGATTATTTTTCCCATGTATACGTTCCGGTTTAACCTGACAAAAATAATGAAATTTTCCGGCATTCGCGCAGGTGGTCGGGGATATAATATACAAAACTACCCGGCTGTCAAAAACCTCCGGCAGGAAATCATCGAATCGCATTATCCTTGAAATAATTTAATCGGCATTCTCTTCATTAGGTTCATAAAAAAATCCATATATTTGGAGTTAATTAATGGACAACAACAAACTATTTAATAATTAACGATATGAATATCAAAGGAAGACATTTTCTGAAACTACTCGACTTCACTCCCGAAGAGATCAAAGGACTCGTTGAACTGGCCGCGCAGCTCAAAGCCGACAAAAAAGCAGGTAAGGAAAAACAGAGCCTGAAGGGTAAAAACATAGTACTCCTTTTTGAGAAAGACTCCACCCGCACACGTTGCGCATTCGAAGTAGGTGCTTATGACCAGGGAGCACAGGTTACATATCTGGGGCCCACAGGTTCGCAGATGGGTAAAAAAGAGAGTATCGCCGATACCGCGCGTGTACTCGGGCGCATGTATGACGGGATCGAATACCGTGGCTTCGGGCAGGAAATCGTCGAGGAACTGGCGCATTACGCGGGAGTTCCCGTTTGGAACGGCCTTACCAACGAATTCCATCCCACTCAGATACTTGCCGACTTACTGACCATGAAAGAGCACTCAAATAAAACTTTCGGGGAGATGAAATTCTGTTATCTGGGCGACGCCCGCTACAATATGGGCAACTCGCTGATGGTGGGATGTGCTAAAATGGGTATAGACTTCAGGGCCGCATGCCCGAAAGAGTATGCCCCCGCTCCCGAACTGGTGGAAGAATGCAGGAAGATTGCAGCGCAGACAGGCGGCAAGGTAACGATTACCGACGACGTAAAGAAAGCGGTCGAAGGATGCGATTTCCTTTATACGGACGTATGGGTATCCATGGGCGAACCGGACGAAGTATGGGCGGAACGCATCAAGCTTATGAAACCATACCAGGTAAATATGGAGGTGATGAAAGCCACCGGCAATCCGGATGTGAAATTCCTGCATTGCCTGCCCGCTTTCCACGACCTCAAGACAAAGATAGGCCGTGAGGTTTACGAGAAATTCGGCATGGACGCGCTGGAAGTTACCGACGAAGTATTCGAAAGCCCGGCTTCGATAGTATTCGACGAGGCGGAGAACCGTATGCATACGATCAAAGCCGTTATGGTCGCGACGCTTGCCGGCGAATACAAATAGTTCAGGAATAACCACAAGGTGGCCCGCCGGACGTGTAGGCGGGCCACTCCCGTATAAATAAACATACGAATATGAAAGCGAAAGGGGAAAAAGAAAAAGACAAGGAGGTGACCGGCAGCCAGACGGAAAGCCACAATACCGCCGGTGCACATCCCGAACCAATGAATCCAAAAGAAACAAAGAAGATGGCCCGTGAAGTGCGCAGGAGTCAATATCCTAACTTCACTGACCTGCTTATTACAATAGGTATATTCGTAGTCTCTTTAATCCTTGCCGCCCTGGTAATGGGAGGATTATCACTGTTTAAAATCGAAAAGGAGCTGATAACGGCTATTGTTTATCCGCTTCAGTTTCTCCCCGTAATACTTTTCCTCCGCTACTACCGCAAATCGCGCGGAGACGTCTCCACGGGAGCACGCCTGGCCCCGGGGTCCGTAAACCTTCCGCTGACTTTATGGGGGATACTTCTCGTTCTGGTTACGTCGGTCGTCATCGAGCCGCTTCTCTCGCTTTTCCCCGATACCTATTTCGACACTATCGACCAGGCTGTGGGGCGAGGCGGATGGGCCATACTCACCACCATAGTTGTCGCCCCTATCCTGGAAGAGGTGTTATTCAGGGGACAGATCCTGGGGGCAGTCAAGGCGAAATACGGCTCAGCGTGGGCTCTCATAATATCATCGGTGCTGTTCGGATTGATTCACGGTATTCCTCCCCAGATGATAAACGCATTCTTTATGGGGCTTATATTGGGTTACATCTATCTCAAAACCGGATCGCTACTTAGCGTTATCATTATACATTCGGTTAATAATGCTCTGGCCTACGTACAGATGGAAGCATTCGAAGACCTCAATTCGGGCATGACAATACGGGAAGCCGTAGCGAACGACACCACTTATTATATAATTTACGGCGCATGTCTCGTGCTGTTCGCCTTGGGAGTTACAGGTATGCTGCGAACGGTAAAAAAACAAAAGAGAACGACCATTGTAAAAGAAACTCCCGCAAAATCTTCCGAATCCGCCGATAATAATAACGCGGATTAGCACGTTGTTCTGTTATGCCAACCGGTAACATTGACCGGCGACAATAAGAAACTGTCACTAAAAATTAATTATCTTTGCCCCGTCTATGGGCCGACTGTTCAAAATAATATTCGGGGTACTTCCCCTCCTTGCATTTGCAGGGTGCTTCGAGCGTATCGACAAATCCGACAGGGGTGACAACGGGAGGGAAATAGCGCGTGTAGGCAACGCGGTCCTTTATGAAAAAAACTTGAAAGGGATTTACACTCCCGGACTGTCCGAAGCCGACAGCCTGAAACTGTTAGAGGCATACGCCGAATCGTGGGTAAGAAGGCAGATAAAGTTGCAGGAAGCTGAGAAGATACTCTCCAGCGAAGGCATAGATATTGAAGCCAAGGTCAACGATTACCGTACATCTCTACTCAACCGCAGCCTGGACCAATATTATGTCGACAAACATATTGACACCCTCATACTTCAATCTGAAATTGAAGAGTATTTCAACCAGCATAAATCCGATTTCGTTCTTGATCGCGAAATTATTAAAGGACGCATAGTACGTGTCCCCAATTCTTTCCGGCAGCAGGCGCAACTCAGGAGCCTTATGGATTCACCCGCAAAGGATAAGCAGCAGGATTTTATCGACATGTGCACCAAAAATAATTTCGAGCTCACGGTTTTCGACCAGTGGACCGATTTCCGGTTATTACTTGCGAAAGCCCCTACCATGAGCGGTAGGAATTACGAATATATGCTACCTGTAAGGAAAGTCCAGGAGCTATCCGACGCCGAAAACAAATATTATATACAAATTACGGAAAGCCTGAAAAGGGGTGAAAACGCACCTTTGGAATGGGTCGAAGATATCGTTCGCAGAATAATACTTACACAGCGCAGGAACGAGATAATACGCTCCCTGGAGGACAGTCTCTATAATTCGGCAGCGGCACAGAATAAAATCAAGATAAATGTAAACTAGATATCCTATGTTAAAAAGAGCAATTACCGCCCTCTGTATGGCAATGTGCCTGTTAACTCTTTCCACTCACGCGCTGGGCCAGGAAAAATATTCCGTGGACAAAGTAGTTGCCGTCGTAGGCAATTCCGCCATTTTTTATTCGGAAGTTTTGGAAACCAGCAAATTGGTTGCCGAGAACAGGCGGGGGCCGGCTCTCCGAAGTATCGAAGACGAAGCGCTGGAGTTATTGATGATGCGTAAACTGCTCTACAACCAGGCGCTTATAGACTCCGTAAATATTAATAACGAATATCTCAACCAAATGGTTGAAGCGGAAATTATGGAAAGAGTCCAGCAAGCCGGTTCAATCGGGGCCCTTGAAACTCTCGAAGGCAGGGCTATGTACGATATCAGGGCGGGAATAAAGCAAGGTTATGAAGAGGAGCTATACGCTAACTCCATGCGTTACAGCGTTGTTCAAAACGTCAGGATTACTCCCGGAGAAGTAGAGCGCTCATATAATAGTATGGATAAAAATACTCTGCCGATAGTATCAGAACAGTATGTATATTCTCAGATAACGAAATACCCGGGTAATACCACCGGGGCAAAGCAGCGAACCCGTGAAAAGCTTCTTGAAATGCGCGAAAGGATAATCAAGGGCGAACGGTTCGACATGTTGGCAAGAATGTATTCGGTGGATCCTTCCACTGCGATGAGTGGGGGCGAGTCGGACTTCATCAATATAGAACTGTTATATAAACCCTTCGCAGACGAGTTGGCGAGGCTTCAGCCCGGCCAGGTATCCGAAGTAGTCGAAACTCCCGACGGTTTCCATATTATAGAAAAACTCGACCAGAAAGGCAACATGTATAAATACAGGCAGATATTGCTGAAGCCTACCTTTACGGAAGAAGAGCTGGTCGAAGCCGACCAGCTACTGGATAGCCTGGCTGTTCAGATACGGGAGGGGAAAATAACTTTTGAAAAAGCTGCGCAGCAATATTCCGACGACAGATATTCAAAAGAAAACGGCGGTATCGTAACTAACCATGAAGCTATCGAGATACAAATGGGTAATAATCCCAACATTGATTACTCTTCGACCAAATTCATGAAAGAGATGCTCCCTGTAGCAGACTATTATGCAATCAGCTCACTAAAAGCGGGAGAAGTATCAAACTCATACCGTTCTTATGACATGCGGGGCAATCAGCTCAGTAAAATAGTCCGGGTAGAGCAAATCATTCCGCCTCACACGGCGAACCTCAATGACGACTACACTATTCTGGAGCAGAATGCCCTTGATGAGAAACAATGGAAAGTCTTCAATAAATGGTTGGAACAAAAGATAGAGTCAATGTATATAAAAGTGGCCGATGAATATCGGGGCGCACAGTTCGAGAATAAAGGCTGGATCAAATAAATATTCGTAGAAGTTTGAAACTCAGGGGATATATAGTAATTATAATTGCTTTGGCGGTCTGCGGTACGGTGACACCGCAGTTCAGGTCGCAGCAACCTCCGCAGGAGAAGCAGCGCTCTTATGTCGACCAGAAAGGCGGGAGGGCTTTTTCCATAAAAGTAGGCGACTCCACTGCGGTCGCTTTCGTAGGTGACGTCATATTCCACCACAACGGCGCGGTTATTACATGCGACAGCGCCGTAAGGTACAACGAACAAAGGATGGAGTGTTTCGGGAATGTCATTATCAATAAGGACAGTACCTATATATACGGCGACAGGGTGGATTACAACGGGAACACAAACCTTGCGAGAGTATACTCGCCCCTGGTAAAAATGATCGACGGCAATGCCGTAATGTATACCTACAATCTCGTATATAATACCCATACCAACGTAGGTGAATTCTTCGGCGGCGGTACGCTAACCCAGAACGAAACCCTGCTGGAGTCGGAAAGGGGATATTATTACGGCGATACGAAAGACGTGATCTGTGTGAGGAGCGTCGAATTGCGAGACTCCACGTACCTGATCCGTTCGGATTCGCTGGGTTATAATATGGATACCGAAGTGGCCACTTTCTTAAGCAAGTCGTATATATGGAATGAAAAGGGCGAAATACTGAGCGCCGACGACGGGGTCTACTACACCAGGGAAAAGCGTTATAATTTCTATTCTGACGCGTATATACTTACTGATGAAAGGGAGCTCTGGGCTGACGACATAGATTACAGCGAAGAACACGAAGACGCAATCCTGAAAAGCAATATACAGATCCGCGATGAAGAACAGAAAGTGTTGGCTTTCGGCGACTACGGACTTTACTTCGGGGAGCGTTCGGAGGCTATGCTTACCGACAACCCGTCCGTCATCAGCTTTGATCACGAGCGCGGAGACAGCCTTTTTCTCAGGGCCGATTCACTGTTTCTCTTCATAGTGGACAGCATGAGCATATACCACCCTTCGTATAAAGAAAGAATGAATGCCAATAAGGCTGCCGAAGGACAGAAAGGGGGCAGGCCAGCGGAAAGAGCAAGCCGTCCGGATAGTATGGCGGGAGACGGCGGCATGCGTAACGGTGTTAGCGAACGTATCGATTCCGTTTCTACGGGAAGCTCCGGTAGCGCATCCGACACACTCTCCGTTGAAAACGGCTTGAACGAGATTGGCGAAAGAAGCGACTCTACGGCAACAACCGGAGTATTTATAAAAGAAGAAATTACCGACAGCCTTTCGGCAGGGGAAATTGCGGATATAGCTGACGGCATAACGACCGAAGAAACCGCTACCGATGAAGGAGGGATAAAAACCGGATATAAAACCCAGTCGGCGGAAAACGATTCGGAAAATACGGTAACAGTGGAAGACGAAGATTTACCTCCCCCTGTTACTGCCGAGACCGCAGAGAGCACCGGCACGACAGTTACATTGGATAATTCCATGTCCGAAACGGATGCCCTGGCGGATGGTAATATTGCTCCCCCACCCCTTACGGCTGACAGCCTCGCCGTCTCAGGAGCCATACCCCCGGTACAGGGTGGCTCGAGCGGTACGGGCAACCCCGCCCCATTCCCCGGCGACGATCCTCTGCGTCCTATGGGGGGAGTCGATCCGACACTTAAAGAGATGGTTATCTCCGCATTCGCTGAATTCAGGAAAAACCTTGAGAAGATGGAAGCTGAAAGGCTGGCGGGCGGCGTAGCCGAAGAAGAGAGCGAAAAGGGTGAAGAAGGAGAAGAAGAAGTCCAGAGGGTTATTGTCGGATACCATAATGTAAGAATTTTCAGATCTGACTTCCAGGCTGTATGCGATTCACTGGTTTCGTTTACTATAGATTCTACTATACATCTGTATATCGAGCCGGTCTTGTGGAATGGCGAAAACCAGATAAAATCGGACGAAGTTACGGTTTATACCGTAAATAAGCAGATAGAGCGTGCTGTCTTTATGGGGGGAGCGGGCGGTAACCCGATAATGAGCGCCCGCCTCGACTACAAGCATTTCAACCAGGTTACAGGCAAAACAATCGAAGCCTTTTTTACCGACAATGAACTCTACCGTACAGACGCCGTCGGCAACGGAATAGCGTATTACTATATGCAGGAGGATGAAACACATGCGCTACAGGGATTCCTGACGGTCGAATGCGCCGATATAAGTTTCTACATAGCCGACCAGACGATTGATGATATCGTCTGCCGTGTCGATCCTGTATATGCCATCTATCCTATGACCGAGATCCCGGC
>CAKUKW010000024.1 GCA_934663885.1 uncultured Tidjanibacter sp. | reverse complement strand
GTTAAGGACTGGCTTATAGTTTTTCGCCATTAACTCCAGGCGGGCAAATACCCTGTCTATTCCCCGGAATAGCTGAACAATGCGCGGGTTATCCTTTGTAACCAGGTCGCCGCCCATATCCGGGTAATCCTGCCTGTTACTCATGGCTTACCTCCTTTCCTTCGGTCAAATCTTTTATTAACCGCTCCACAGCTTCGGGCTTATAATACATCATCCTGTTTATTTGTGTGTAGGATAATTTGCCGCTGTCGCGTAACGATTGAAGCGTCCGCTTACTTACGTTCAGAATCGCGCAAACGTCCTGCCCGTCCAGCCATTTCCCTAACTCTTTGCCCCCGTTGCGCTCACATAAGGCATTTACCCTACGGATGATTTGCTCGAAGCGTTCCATTAACGCCTCATAGGTACGGCCTTCTATACTTATTATTTCCATATCATTAATCTTTTTCGTTCGTAAAAATCACGGGAGAACAAAGATAAAGTATTAAGAATCACGATATATCAATGCTCCGGGCGCTGGTCGCTTGTGGCTTCGTGTGGCTCCGGTAAAATCCATTTGCCACCCGTTAAGGCTTCCCGGATTATCCGCCTTTTGCGCCACCGCTAACGGTTAAGCGGTGGCGAAATGATTTTGTTCTGTTCTATCATAATTTCTTCCCCATTTCAATCGGTATGCTACTCTGCGCCTATTAGAGTGTTTCGATTTCAGGCGCGAAAATACTTCCGTGCCGTGCGCCGCAAAAGGCGACCGTCTGGGTTTGGATTGTGCAAAAAAATCTTCCGACATCCCCTGCGGGGACGTGGCGTATTTTGTTCGCCCACTCCTTAATTCCCTTTCCCGGTTGGTTGCGCGAAAAATCTTCCTCTTTCCCTCCTTCATCTATCCGGGCGAGCGTATTTCACGCAAAAACAGCCTACACCTTTTTATCGGATGCTCCGCACCCGTCCGGGTGTAGGCTGTTTTTGTTCGCGCAAGCCTTTGTGTGGACTTCGGACACGGGATTTTCCTGCCCCCGAAACTCGAACACTCCATACCGGCTCCGAGCAGCATTGCGGTTAAAAAAAAGGTCAGAAATTATGAAACGAACAGAAAAAAATAGTGAAACCCGATCCTCCAACCTTCCAATCAGCATTAGGTTGGTTTTGAAGATAGCTTTTGTAGTTGCGGGCTTTGCCCTTTGGGGTTGGTCTTTCGTGGCGGTGGTAGTGGGTATTTACATCCTGTTAGCGGTGGCGAAAATCCTGCTTTCCTGCCTTGTTTCCCTGTTTGTTCTGGCAATCATAATAACGCTGGCCGTTGGTATAATCTTCTAAAATTTAACGGTATGACAAAGTATTTTAATTCAGTTGATGCGGTAAGCGATTACGCGCAGATTTACCCGGCAAACCTTTTCCGGGTGGAAAATAACCCCCAAACGTGCCAATGCAACGGCGTTCGGTGCGGGTGGCAAGTGAGCGATAAACAGGACAGCGAAATATTGGAAACCCTCGTGGTGTGTCCGGTGTGCGCCAAACAGAGCAATAACCCTAAAAACGTACAGCAATGAAAAGCAAAGAACGATTTACAGCGCAAATGCTCCAACAGATAAAGGTATATAACCACCTTTTGAAAGGATTGGAAGTATGTAAGGAAACGGTAGCACGGTTTGACGGCAAAGTGCTGAATATACGCCTTATAAACGCCATGAAAGAGCAACCCAACCCGCTCCGGCTCTCTTTCTCTCTTAACGGCAGTATATCGATAGCCGACTACCAAAACAGGTGGTATTCGATGCCGGGCGACCAGAACGGCGGGTATATCGACTACCATACCATTACGGTAAATCCGGTAACGAACGAACAAAACCGCATCGACGCCCCCGCGACGATAGCCAATGCCGATAAACAGGCCGAATACCTCAAAAAGCAGATAGCCGAGTGCAAAGCCGATATTATCCGCTTTGACGATGAGGCAGAGGCATGGAAAGAACTGGGAAAGCACGTAGAGCAATACAACGCAAAATTTTCCTATCGCCTCCGGGGAACAATCTCGATGCGGAAATAACAATCCGGGCGGGGAAACTCGCCCATAAATCCCATAAACAACAATTTTAATCACTTAATAATTACAATTATGACAACGAACATGAACAACAACGGCACAGCCGTAGCAGTACAGGAAAACAGCAACAGCGCAGTATTAACCGCAGTAGTGGTAAGCACTCCCGACAACGGCGAACGCAAAGCCGTAAACATCAATTCGGACTTAATCGAGCCGAACAGTTACAACGCCCGTAAGACTTTCGACCCCGATGCACTCCGGGAACTGGCGCAAAATATCTCCGTTCATGGACTGATACAGCCGATAACAGTACGCAAAAAGGGCGAAAAGTACGAAATCATTTGCGGGGAGCGCCGTTTTAGGGCTTGCCGTCTGCTGAAACTCGCAGAAATCCCCTGCATAGTCCGGGAGGCAACCGATGAACAAGCGTATGACCTTTCAATCTCCGAGAACCTGCAAAGGGAGGACGTGCCCCCAATGGAGGCGGCAGAGGCTTACAAACGCCTCATAGCCACAAAACGGTACGATGTGGCAAGCCTCGCCGTCAAATACGGCAAGAGCGAAAAAAGCATTTACCAAATGCTGAAACTTTGCGACCTTATCCCCGGTATCGCCGACCTCGTAAGAGCGGGCAAACTGACCGCCTCCGCAGGGATAGTCATAAGCAAGTACGACAAGAAAATGCAGACCGATATACTCAAAGACCGTTTAGGCGAGGACGGCCGGGGCGAATGGTGTCATATCTCCGCCGGAGCGTTGGAGGGCAAAATACAGTCCTGTTACACAAACAACCTCGAAAATTATCTTTTCGACAAAACCGCCTGTCTGAAATGCCCCCATAACTCCACAAATTTCGACCTTTTCGCCGAGGGTGGCGGGTGCGGTAGATGTACGGATAAAAAATGCCTTTCCGACAAGCAAACGGCTTATCTCGTAGCAGAGGCGCAGGCCGTAGCCCTTGCAGACCCGAAACTTGTATTTATCGGCGACCCATACAGCAGGGGTAACGAGGCAACGCAGATAATACAAAAGGGCGGGTATGAATTTAAGAGCGTACACACATACAATCTTAAAAGCTATCCGACCGCCCCGACCGCTCCGCAAGCTACCGACTATAAAAAGCCGGAGGATTTCGATAAAGCACAGGCGCAGTACGAAAAGGCACAGGAGAGGTACGCCAAGCAGACCGCCGAACTCGATACGCTCAAAGAACAGGGCAAAATCCGTGTCTATGCCAAGATAGGCGATAACAGCATTAAGCTACATTACAAAGAGGTAGCGACCAAAGACACAAAAACCAACGAACAGTTAATTAAAGAACTGACTGCCAAGAAAGAACGTAACGAGGAACTGAAAGCGGAAAAGACCGCCGAGGGTTTGAAGGAACTTTTGCGAACGGAAGATATACCGCAGTCGGCATTTACCGCAGACGAAGAAAAGGCAATGTATTTCTTTATGCTTTCCAAGTTGCGCCGTTGCCATTATCCGGTGGTAGGACTGAAAGAAAGCGACTATTACGGTTTGACGGACGAGAAGAAACAGAAAATCGTGGGGTCGCTCACAGAGGAACAGAAAACCGTTATCCGGCGCGACTACCTGTATAGCCACCTAACCGAGCGCACCAATACCGTAGCCGATACAAAAGGCGGTATGTTACAGGCGTTTGCCAGTCAGCACCTACCCGAAAAAACGGCGGGCATCATAACCGCACAAGCGGAGGGATACGACAAGAAGAACGCCCGACTGGACGAACGTATCGCAGGGCTGAAAAAGGCCGAAAAGAAAGCGAAAGCCGATGCCAAAGCGAAAAAGGCAGAGCAGACCGCCGAGGCAGTGAAACCCGCTAAAACGAACGAAAAACCGGGCAAGGAGAGCAAGAAAGCGACCACCACGCCGACCGCTCCCAAGACCAAGCCCGAAAGCCCGGCAAAGGAACAGCCCAAAGTTACCGTAACCGCCAAGACCGGGAGCAAGACGGAGGAAAAGCCGACAGTTAAGGCGAAAGAGCAAGCCCCGAAAGTTGCCTCTATACCCGCCAACCCTGTAAAGCCTCAAAGCACGGCGGTAGCGGTAGTCGGATAAATCACAGAATTATTAACCGGGGCGGGAAAACTCCCGCCCCTTATAAAATCCATTATGACAGTATTTGTATTGTTTCAGACAGACATATATAAGACAAGGGCAAGCCGTGTACTTTTCGGCGTGTTCACGTCCGAGGCCAAAGCGGTGGATCACGCCAAAGTAAACGGCCTATATACCCACGATGCCGAGGTAGTAATAATAGAGTGTGAAACGGATAAATTCGGCGAGGTATGAGGATAGACGCATATATAGGCAATCCGGTTATTGCCACCCAGCAGGATTATTACGACCTGGAGGAACTTTTGAACGAAATAGACCCGCAATGCAATTCGGTACAACTCCGGCAGGAGGTTGTAATCATTGAGAATATAGCCCGCAGGACGTTCAAATACCCCCGCAATCCCTCTATTGAGTGGGTAGCCGGGAGGCTGCGGTATATGGCTGAAAATGGGCTGTAATGCCGTTAAACCGATATTTAAGAACCTTATCCGGGCAGGGGCGACCTTGCCCGGACTTCTTTTTCCATGAGCAAACAGGTAAGTTTATGCGGGAGAAAAAGAAGCAAAAAGCCGTGTTCTATGTCCCGGCCTTCGGATTATCGGAACATTGCACCCTTCGGGCGGTTACTTTTTCCATGAGCGGGAAAGATGCCAGGCGGGAGAAAAAGTAACAAAAAGCCACCCTTAAAATATAAGTTTATCCCTCAATATATCCATATCAACTCTTCCATAATAATCGTCCGAATTAATAAACTCCTTCATAATTAAAAATTTATCCTTCGATATATGACTATTATTATCCCAGTGAAATTCTCTTGGCAAGAAATTGTCGATGTCTTGTTGGGTTACTTTATAATTTTCATTCATTTCGCTGTGTGTAATTAGATATACCACACAAAATGGATGATCTGGAAATATCAAATTATCATAATTTGAATCAATAATAAATGCATGGAATTTTACTCCATGAACAGGAAGAAAAGCATTAATAGGTTTTTCAACTATTATACCGTCTTTAGACAATAACTGTGCTTCATCTGGTTCTGAAACTTTGAATAGTTCAAATCCCTTTTTAGGCTTTCTTATTTCTCCTTCTCTATATATCACATCAGCCATATTACATATTTAAGAATATCAGTTACCCTATCTGTTGGTTTATCTCTTTTTTGAATCGCATAGGGTCGGACACAAACGGATAGCTGCTCGTTGCGCCGCCGGTTGTAACGGTTATCGTTCCAAACCCGAATAAGCGTCCCCAAACACTCTGTTTTATATGTAATCCCTCGCATTTAGCCAGCACCAAATCGAGCGCCCTGCGGCTTATTACTCCGGTCTTTAAGATAACGCGCTTATTTGTTACCGCATAAGCGGAGCCTATTTTTACCATTAGGCGCTGTACCAATGATACCACCCCTATAAATAGTAGGAAAATCCCGCCGTAATGGATTACAGCCGTTTCCGTACCATAAAGCCACCACCCCAACAAAAGTAACACAATAGGCTGCACGAAAAGGAAAAAATGTAGCTTCGCCTTATACACCACAACCTCGCCCGCTGATAAATTATTTTCTAAATAGCCCATAACACTGTATTTTTCACAAATATAGCCTTTTAGGAAAAACGCCCGCTATAAAACGGGCGCTTTCTTTCAGGTTTTTTCTGCGGATTATTCGCCGTCGGGTCCTTCCTCCTCGTTACTGTCGTTCTGGAAGGAAAACGACGCCGATACTACCTGCCCGTAATTATCCTGTATATATACGTCGATTACCTGCTGATCGGCGCAATGCGACGTGTAGTATAACCGGAATACCATTCTATCGAGCGGATAAAGGTCGTTCGGTGCAAACACCATCCCGTCATCCAGGCGAAGCTCTCCCTTACCGTCCGGCTGGAAATAGCGGATAAAATACCGCGCCTGGTCGTAATCCCCTTCCCGGATTAAAGTGCAGCGGATTTCCGCCGTTTCGCCGTTTACTATCTTCTTTTGTACGGGCATCGTTTCCAGGCTGAAACTATATACCTGTTTTACATCCAGGTCGCTATCACAGGCCACGAACATAAGGGCTATCGCGGCCACCCATACCGTAATGGCTATTAATCTTCTAAACTTTTTCATAACATCGTTTTTAATTGATTATAAATTTTAGCCCGATACCGAATTGCGTGTGAAAGTGCCCGGTAGAGTTACCCCACAGCACCCGCTCCCGGCCTGTAAACAACAGCACAACCCGGTCGGAAAGGTAAGTTTCGATTTCCAGCGTTACCGCACCGCCTCCGATAAAAGCGTCCTCGTCCCGGAGCGTTGAGCCGTCATATAGCGACTTTTCGCCCCAGTTTACCGTTTCGTAGCCCACCAGCGCGGAGCCTCCCAAATTGAGGAAAAAGGTCTTTGAAGCATCGGACAGGATTTTAAGGTAAAATCCGCCTTCCGCCGTAAACTGCGAAATAGGTATGCGGATTTCCCGGTACGGGTAATGCCGCTGCATAAATTCCGCTCCGAATACCCATTTATTGCCTTTCTTCGCATAGGTAGCCATAGCCGCCCCGAAGTAATATCCTGCTTCGTTATCCTGTTTGGATGAATAGATACCGTCCACCATGCCGCCCGTTACCTGTATGCCTCGCATACCGGGGAGGCAACGCTGCGCGTGTGCAACGCCCGAAAGGGCGAAGCATAACGCCAGCGTAAGTATGATTAATTTGCCCCTCATGATTATTTTACCTTCAGTTCGTTAATAACCTTTGCGCGTACCAGGTCGGCGTTATCGACCGTGAACGACTGATGCCGCCCGCCTTCCTGCTCGTTCATTTCCACGACCAGCATTTTGTCGTCCGGGATAGTGAATTTCGGCAAGGTAAATACCACCCGCTCGGTACGGTTGCCGCCTATTACGGTCAGGTTGTTGTGAGCGCGGAGCGGCCAAATAACCTGCTCCTGGATAGCAGTACGTTTCGCCACCTTCTTATCGACTATCTTAAAAGTGATATAATCGACATTGAAAGGAACGTGCGACGAGTTTTTAAGCTGGAGGTGGAAGTACAGCAGCCCGTTATGGGTATAGATACCCTTTAGCGTGTGCTGTATGCCGAAACGCTTACTGCCGATATGCTTTATTTCCCGGCGGTCATTCTTATAAATCGACTGCATGATAAGTTTTACCAGCAGCGGCGACTCCTGCCCCAATTCATTCATATATATTTCCAGGGCATTGTTAGGACGGTTTACTGCCTCGCCATTGTGCAGGAAGTCCACCATTTCGACGGACAGCTTTACAGGCTCGTCCGCATATTTGACGTTGAACGTATAATATGCGCCGTCCTCCGTAATGACAGCCAGATTACTCTCCCGGCTAAAATCCCGCAGAGCCGCCTTAACGCGCAACACGTTTTCCGTTCCGTCGGCTTTCGCCGCGAGAAGATCTGCGCTGCCTAAATCCACATAGCGGATAGGGGCAGGGAAAATAACGTGTACCGTCTTGTTAAATGTTACCTCCAGGGCATAGGGCGGTATCATACGGTTAAAGGTCAGCGGGCGCGTGTAGCCCTGGAAATAATCGCCCGTCGAGGGGCTGGTAGTTACCGTTTCTTTGCTCTCGATCTCCTGCGCGTTGGCAGTCATTACACCCACCACCAGGGCGAGTACCAAAAAGATTTTTTTCATTGCTTGATAATTTTAATGGTCGCTACGGCGACACCGATTTATTATTAATTTGTTTTAGGCAGCAGCAAAAGGCCGTAATTCGCTTTTACGGTTATTTTTACCACGCTCATTTTTTTACTCACGTACTGGCTTGCTCCCTGTATAAGACTTTTCCCCATATCGGCGGCAAACTGCGACCCTGCATCGTCCGTTATCGTGATGCTCGACCCGGCGGACTGCGCCATTTGTGAAGCGATTTCTTTGGCCGCGTTTATCTCGTCCGAGTTCGGCACGGATATTCCGCGCTGCCCGTCCAGGTCGTACACCTGCAATTCGACCGGGATAATATTACCCGCATACTGTATAGAGTTTATCGTAACCTCCATACGTTCGCCTCCGATACGGCAGGAGCCGATAAGGATAGTATTTGCCGGGATGCGGATTTTACCCGCTATCATCGGCTCCAGTAACCGTATTTGCAATTCCTTCCCGTTTGTCAGGGTAATAGTCTGATTGACACAGGCGCGGATGCTGTTTTTATCCTGTACGCCTTCGTTCCCGGCAGCAGTGTGAAATCCCATGTTACGGGGCTGGCTCCAGGCGGCGATAAACTCCGTATCTTCCATAGGGGCGGCCAGTAACGACACTACGCTTTGATGCACCTGGCGCACAGGTTGGATATTTACCTTATCCCGCGCTGGGGTGGTAGCCGCTTCGCTTTCCTGCTGCTGGGGCTGCATACCCGCGGGCATATACTTTGCCGCCAGTTGGTAGGACTTTTCCAGTAACGCGGTCTGTTCGTCCTGGGCGGCTTTCTCCGCCTCGGCCTGTTCCAGTCGGCGCTCTAACTCCTGTACCCTCCATTCGACGGCAAGCTGCGCCTGCTCGTCCACCTCCGTAGCCGGCTCGTCATACCACGACCCTAACTGCCTGTTTATATCCTGATAGGCAGCGGCGGAGGACTGGATAGAGTTACCCCGCGTCCGGGAATTATTACCCTCGAACAGTTCCGGGTTTTCGTAATACTCGATAGGTTTGGGAGCCATGCGTAGCTGGCGTTCGTATTCCTCCTGCTTTTGCTCTTCGGTCTGCTCGAACATGGTGGAAAAATCCTGTAAAGAGCGCATCCGTTCCTGTTCGCGCTGGCGTTGCGCTTCCTGTTCGTAGGCTGTCCGCTTGTCCGTGTAGATACCTTCGTCTTTGGGCGTCGGTATCTCCGAATTGAAGCCGTCCGCCCCGGCAGCCCCGTCGCCTTCCTTTTTCGACGGGGCGAAGATCAGCCACATTGCCCCTGCAAACAGCAGGAAGAAAAGAGGCATTACAAGCATTTTCCGGCGTTTCTGCATCTGCGCGGGCGTCAGTTCCTTTTTGCCCGATGCCGACTTCGGAGGCTCCTTTTTAACCTCCTGCTTTATTTCGGGCGCGGGCGCTTCCTTCGGCGTTTGCCCTTCATTATTATTCTGCTCCTTCATATTCATATAAATTTTGTCTGTGAATACTGTCCCTTTGTTGCTCCAGTTGGAGTTTAAGGATTTCCATTTGTTCTACCTGCATCTGTTTTCCCTTGTCCTTACCGAAATTGTAAATCGAGGAAACGGTCATATAGATAGAAAGGCCGCCGAACACGACCAGCATAGTAAGGATTACGATTACCCTTTTGTCGGGCGTTATCCTGCCGCAGATACTCCGCAGGAAATCCTCTATATGCTCGCCGATGTTCTTAAAAATATTCTTTGCCATAGCTTTACCTTTCCGTTACCCGGATGTCCCGGTTTTCCACAATCTCGAAACGTTCCATAGTGAAACCGTGAGGGTTATTGTCAGACCTTACAGAATTAATCAGGTTGCAGCGCGTTACCAGGCTGCGCTCGGTAACATTCGACTGCCGGATAATCATTTGCCGGGCGTATGTTACCGCAGTGTACGGGTACACATCCAGGTTGCAGGCGATACTATCCACCTGGATAATCTGATTGATATTCCCCGATATAATCCTGTTGTAATATCCCTTCTCGGCCATATCCTGATAGTATTTGAAAGCACTTTTATCCACCAGGAACAAAGCCCGGTTTACGTTGCTTTCAATGGCCGATTTATCGGGCGAGAGAGTAAAAAACAGCTCATGGAAACGGCGGACGTGTTCGCGTGCCTCCACAGGGCGGTTTTGTGTCATATCCTGGGAAAGCGCAAGCATAAGGCTTTTGCCCCCGTCCATTACATAAATACGCTGGCGTTGTGCCTCGGCGAAGCTGTACGACGACCATACGGAATAACCCGTAATGCCAGCGCACAACACAAGGAACACGATACCGAAAAGACGTATCTGCTTAAATGATGTTTCTATATTCTTTAATGATTTGAACTCCATTTACTTGTTCGTTTTTTTGAAATTAATAAAAGACACTATTTGTCTATTTTTTACCTAATAATCGGCCTGATATATTACCCGCAGCGGCTCCGGCAACACCTCCGGCCATTGCAGCCCCTTTGCCTGCCGCCGTATTAACCCCGCGCGTACCCGTACCGCCTCCGGCCTGGATAATCCAGCCTGCAACCGTCGGGATTGAGAAATAGCCGATAATTCCTATTATCAGGAAGATTATATACACGCCATTCCCGCCGTCAGGCACATAGGACGGGTCTTTGAGTAAGGCAATATCCGCTTTGAGCATAAGCGCCTGTATTTTGGAAAGCACAGCCGAAAACAGATCGGCGACAGGCAGCCATAAATACACGCTGATATACCGGGAAATCCAGTTTGTCAGTGTGGATTGGAAACCGTCGTAAATCGACAGGGCAAATGCCAGCGGCCCCAATATTGACAGCACCACAAGGAAGAAAGTACGTAGTGTGTCAATAGTCAGGGCAGCGGCATTAAACAGTAACTCGAAGAAATCCCGTACCAACTGCCGGAACCACATCTTTATATCGTACCAAAGCCTTTCGCCCCACATACCGATAATCTCCGGCGTGTCCCATATTCCCAAATCCTTCATCTTTTGGTCGTACACCTCATCATCGACAAGCCATGCCTTTCCCTCACGTACACGCGCATCGTATTCCAGTTGATCTTTCTCCGCCTGTAAACTCTGTACGTCTGTTATCTGACTTTCCAAAATACCGTGCGTGCCTTTCACAACGGGCGACATAACGGCATTGATAGTCCCCAGCACGAAAGTCGGGAAGAACATAATGCAAAGCCCGATAGCGAAAGGCCGTAGGAGCGGGAATACGTCGATAGGCTCCGCCCGCGAGAGGGCTTGCCAAACACGGTACGCCACATAGAACAGCGCACCCAATCCTGCCACCCCTTTGGCGACACCTATCATGTCGCCGCAAAGAGGCATCATTTCCTGATACAAATTCCGTAAAACTTGATGCAGGTTATCGAAATCTATTGCTAACAACATCATAGCTTACCAATATCTTTCGGAGGGATCACCATACAGGGCGCGTACCCGTTCCATATCGCCCTTTTCCTGGCTGCGGATAAATGAAACGGATATGCTTTTCTTTGAAAAGTACCGGGTCAGGTTACGGTAATCGACCATTTTAGTATATATTTTGTCGATTAACTCCATACGCTCGGCGTCGGTCATGGAAAGCCCGTTAGAGCCGGAAACCAAATCTTTTATATCACTGATAAGGTTTCCGCTCTGCTTTAGCAGTATCGTATATCCGTTCGATATGGCTTCCAGTTCCGCGACAGTGAAATTTTTATCCGAAAGCATTTTGTTGAAGTTGGTGGAATATATCTGCGATATTTCCGATACCATTGCCACCGTTTCCTTTACTTTCCGGGCATCCTTGATAAGATTGTGTACCGCCTGCAATTTGTCGTAATACTCCTTTCCCTGGCTGTAAATCTTCTGCATTTCCTTGAAGGAGTTAATTACGTTGGCGGCAGTCGTTCCCGTCTTACCGACCGTAAGAATATTTTGCGCCAGGTTGGACGGGTCGATAACCGCCCATTGCGCTTTTGCCTGATAAGTGCCGCATACCGCCAGCACGATAAGGCTTAAAAGAATCTTTTTCATCGCTATAAATTTTTTTGTTATTACTTGATTGAAGGGCGGGAGCAGCCCGCAGGTTACTCCGCCCGTACATATTCGCCGAAAGCGGAAAGTATGATTATCTCCCGCTCCCGGTCGTAGGCAATTCCGATGCGCCCGTACAGGTCTATGTAATACTGACCGAACACGCAGTACAGCGTACAATCACAGACCACCTGCGGGTTGTTGTAAGTAAGACGGAGCCGGATGCCTCCCCGCTTGCGGGAAGTATTGCGGTAAACAGTTACCGCTGGCGCACCCTCCCGGCTTACCCAACGTCCCGTGATCTCCCACAGGTCGAAATCCAGATGCGCGGTACACGGATCGTATATATTACACTTGCTGAACATGGCTACCTTCTTTTATCCGTTACGTTTTGCTTCGGCTATCTGCTTTATCGCCAGTTCATAATTGCCGCCCAGTTCGTCGGACTTTTTGAACACCTCCAGTTTTTCGCTTTCCTCGGTCGTATAGGTCATATATTCCTCCATACTTACCTCGGTCGCGTACACCGCCGACTGCACCCCGCCCAGGCCAAACCAAACCTCTTTATACCTGCGGCTCGGATTGTTCGCCATGTTGATAGACAGTATTTGCCCCTTCTCTTTTTCGGTAAGCCCTAACAGCGCTTGTATGCTGTCAAACTTATTCATATACTTGCGCTGATCGAGAAGGATTTTACAGTCGGAGTTATTTATGATGCTCTCCTTGACAATCGGCGAGGCAATAATATCGTCCACCTCCTGCGTTACCACAATGGCCTCCCCGAAATACTTTCGGACAGTCTTATACATATATTTAAGGTATTCCGCCATGTTCGCGGACGAAAGGGCTTTCCAGGCTTCCTCGACGATCAGTTGCTTTCTGACACCCTTTAACCGCCTCATTTTGTTGATGAAAGCCTCCATAATGATAATCGTTACCACCGGGAACAATTCTTTGTTCTCTTTTATGGAATCAATTTCAAAGACGATAAAGGATTTATTCAGCAGGTCGATATTTTCCGCCGAGTTCAGCAGGAAGTCGAAACGGCCACCTTTGTAGTATTGCCGCAGGGTGGTAAGCATATTGTCGATATTGAAGTCCTGGAGGCTTACTTTTATCTCGCGCTCGTCCAGTTCCCGGCGGTAGTCGTCCCGCATATACTCATAGAAAGTATTAAAGCACGGTACGATAGTGCGGTCTGTCCTGATCCGGTCGATATAGGCCGATACCGCGCTGCCGAGTTCCCCGCTTTCCGTTTTGCTTACCCGGTCGTCGTCAGATTTCCACAACGTCAGGAGCAGCGTTTTAATACTGTCCTTCTTTTCCACGTCAAAAACATAATCGTCCGTGTAAAAGGGATTGAAGGATATAGGGCTTTCTTCGGTATAGGTATAATAGATACCGTCCTGGCCTTTCGTTTTCCGGCGCACCATTTCACAAAGCCCCTGATAGCTGTTACCCGTATCGACCAGGACGACGTGCGTACCCTGTTCCCAATACTGCCTTACAAGGTGGTTCATAAAAAAGGACTTGCCGGAGCCGGAAGGCCCCAACACGAATTTATTTCGGTTGGTGGTTATTCCGCGTTTCATCGGCAAGTCCGATATATCCACATGGATAGGCTTACCCGAAACCCGGTCGGCCATTTTGATACCGAAGGGCGACGGAGAAGATTTATAGTTCGTTTCCTGTGTGAAGAAACACAGGGCAGGCTCTATAAACGTATAAAAACTTTCCTCCGAAGGAAAATCCCCGGCGTTCCCCGGCATACCCGCCCAATACAGGGTAGCGGCATCGACCGTGTTATGCCTGGGCTTACACTCCATTAGCGCAAGCTGGCTGCCGACATCGTTACGGATATGCTTTAGTTCCTGGACATCGTCAGACCACGCCATTACGTTAAAGTGCGCCCGGACAGAGGTAAGCCCGAAGCTATGCGCTTCGTTCAAATACTTGTCTATCCATTCCTTATTTATCTGATTTCCGCGCGAGTAGCGGGATAAGGACTGCATATTGCGGGCTGACTTTTCAAACCTCCGCAGGTTTTCCGCCGAATCGTCCAGGAAAATGTACTGATTATATACATGGTCGCAGGACAGCAGAAGCCCCACAGGTGCGGCGAACGAAAGGCGGCAGTCGCTCCGGTCGGTGGATAAGCGTTCGTACCGCATATCCGTTGCAACCGTTCCCGGCAAATCCTCCACGTCCGAAACCGTATGCAGGCAGATGTTTTTTGCACCAATGCGCAGGCCGTCCGCTCCGAGTTCCATATCTTCCAGACAGGTCGTATCGTCCAGCGAAAGGGCAAAGTATTTTTCCACCAACCCCGGAGCATCCGGCGTTCCCGTAATTTCGTCCGACGAAAGCCGGGTCAGCTTTACAAACCCGCTATCGTTCACGATACGCTCAAACTGTCCGACCGCCTCCAGAAATTTTTGTGCCGTGTCCTTATTAATCTCTTTCGGTATAATAGCACCACGACATAGTGTTGAAAAATTCGACTGCATACGCATACGCTCTTTCGTCGTCTTTGTCAGGAACAGGAAAGCGGTATGATTAAGGTAAGGACGCTCGTTAAAGTGCCTTTCAAAACTCCGGGATAAGAAACTCATATCTTCCTCGTCGGTGGCAGGTCGGTAGTTCTCTTTTACAAACCAATCCTGCTTATGAATGACCGAGTAATCGGGAAGCACCTTTATAGCCTTATTCCAGGCGGAATGTATCGCTTCGTATTCTGCGTTCGTTACCGTATAGAGTTCGGGCAAATCCACCCGGTAGGCTATCGTAATATCCGCATCCTTTGAGATTATACAGCCGTTTTCCACCGCCAGTAGCGGAAATTTACTCTCTATGGTGGCGGCTTTCATTGTGTTACGCATAAGCCACCTCCTTCCTTTTAGGATAGAGGAAAAAGCGGCGCGAGTTCCGGCGGTTGATAAGGTAACGGGGATGCTGGCGTTTTGCCATTAGCTTCATTAACCCAAATTCGCCATACTGCGCGTTGAGCCGGAAGGTAAACCAAACCAACACCGACGCGGAGATAACCCCGAAGCCTATACATATCCACTGATCGACGCCCGCCATGTAGAAAATGACGAACAGAACGAACACGGACAGCAGGCCGCCCGCAAATATGAAAAGGTACTGACTTTTAAGCCCCTTAAACTCGACGCTTTTTCCAATGCCTTTATTTACATTGTACTCCATAATATTGCTTTTTATGGAGTGATTAAAGGAAGAAAGAGCGCAGGATAGTCGCGGCCACGATAAGGAAAATGCAGGCTCCAAACCACGACGCGGCAGTTTTTGCCGTGTCCGGGTCGCCGCTGGAAAACTTGCCGTAAACTTTTACGCCTCCGATAAGCCCCACGACCGCGCCTATGGCGTATATCAGTTTTGTTCCTGGGTCGAAATACGATGTTACCATGTTTGTAGCATCCGTAATACCACCTACACCGTTACCCTGGGCGAAAGCGTCTGCTGCTGCGGCTACAATTACGACCGCAGACAATAAGATTTTCTTTTTTGTCATTGCTTGATTTTTTAAGGCGGCAGGGGGTGGGATTATTCCCCCTTACCGCCGGGATTTTTTGTTACTTTTTTACTTCTCTGATTTTTTAGTGGTTGGTAGCGCGTAGCTATCCGTAATCTCTTTCTTTCATCTGTTTTTCTTTTACGTTCGACAATCAGGCAAAACCTCGCGGGTTAAATCCGGCAGGGGCTTTTACCGCTCCGTCGGGTAAAGTTTCCATCCGTCGGTAGAAAGCGGAAAAGTAATCGTCCATAAGCGAGGACACTACTTTCTTTTTCGGCTCGTCGGTGGCAAGCTGTTCAAAGATTTCAGTCCTGCGAATCTCGACCAGCACCCGCCCGGCTTCTTCGCGCTCCGGGGTGGTTGCACTTTCGGCAGTTTCCACCGTCCGCACCATTCCCGCCAGTTCTTCAAAGCCGATCCCCTGCGCCATACTTCCCCCGGCTCCGTCCTCCGTCGCCTCGCTTTCCCAGGTATCTAAATCCCCGTCCTCGTCAGTATCTAATTCCCCCTCTGGCTCGTTTTTGATAACTAAATCTATCTCGCCTGAATTATCTTCCGACTGGCCGGGAAAAGCACCCGTTCCGGTTTGGTTCTGGAGGACTTCGCCCGGAGTGCTCTGTATGACGGTTTGCCCGTTTTCAGTTGCAAATATAGAGGCATTTTCTATCCCTTTTTCATTGATTTCCAAAGTGGTAG
>CAKUKW010000023.1 GCA_934663885.1 uncultured Tidjanibacter sp. | reverse complement strand
AACTCAAACGCCACGATTGACGGAGATGTGGGAGAAAACAATTCAACGATTTTCTCACAGTCGGGAATGTCGGATGAGGCAGCAATGAATGTTTTCGAGCATTTCAATGTAACTGAAGAAAAACTCACCATGGAAAATAATATGAATGCAGACATGAAGTCATCCATACAACTTAAAGGTACTAAAGATAAAGATGGCAATGTAAATAGCGTTACTGTGGGAACAATTGAGGTCAGAGTAAATGTTGCAAACAGGAGTGATTTAATGGATAATGCAAACAATATGATAAATTCTTTTGAGCATGAACGAGGTCATATTATTGATGCGAAAAGTAACCCCAAGGCCTATTATTATAAAAAATCCCCCCAAAGGGAAACGCATGCTATTAAATATCAAAGGAGTACCCCGACATGGAACAAAACAACACCAGCCTATAAGGCATCTATACAATTGTATTATGAACAAAATAATAGATAATTAGATTATGAAACGGTTGATAATTACAACATTATTATTTATGATTTGCACCATGATAATTTGGTCGCAATCTCTAAAAATTAAAGAAATTAACATTGCAAGTAATGTTTCCGATACCAGAACATTTACTGGTACTATTGATGTTTTTACTTTTGATTTCCCACGAATCAAACTGACAGTACAATTATCTAATAATAGTGTTTCTACGATTATTTTCAATGGAGAAACAGAATACGATCAATTTCATGTTTCCTATGTCTACAATGGAGAAACATATATTAAGGAATGTTGGATATATTATGACATGGAAAATATAGAGTTCGTGCATGGAACACCCATTCTTCCGGGCGAATCTATTGATTTCTCCATAATCCTACCAGCCGGTTTTTTCTCAGATGACAATTATGTTAATGAATTTATGGACATGGTAGACACTCTTAAAATTGAATATACAAGAAAGGAGGAAGGGGAAATAAAATATCAGTTATATGCCTCTCCTTTCGAGTATAATAGTTTGACTTTATCAAGGAAAGAACCTGAATCTTTAGAATAAACTTTAAGAGTTTTCTAAAGGACGGCTCATCTAAGAGCCGTCCTTTAGAAATAATCCAACCCATGAAAAAAGTTATTATTACTACAGTATTGTTACTGATGTCATCAAGCGTATTGTTCTCACAAAACATATTACTATATTGATTAAAACTTGATTATAAAAGGGCGACTTTAAAGTCGCCCTTTTACTAATAATTCCAACCCATGAAAAAAGTTATTATTCCAATACCGATCTTCAGAAAAATAATCTGCGTTTTACTTCTTGTTTTCGTCCCGGGAATCCATCCAATTAGCGCTCAACAAGCGGCTATACGAGTCTCACCTGAAATGACCGATCAGGTCGGGATCGAAACTCATAAATCCCTATACTCGCAAGCCTACCTCGAAATTGTTGATATGCTCGACGGCAAAACGCCATTGTCTCTTAAACGCGCGGTGTTTTTGCCCGAATGGGCATATATGAACGGTAATCTTGATTATGATAAGTATTGTTCGGAGATTTCTTACATCTCACAAACCCTTAAACAGTTTATGAAACTGAACGGGCTGGATAAAAATCCTATCGGGGGCAATATAGCCCTGTTCGAGTTCTTCACCAATCCAAATCCTTTGAATGGATATAAAACGTATGTATATGATTTCGATGATTTCTCCGGAAAAAAGGATTACAGCAAGTTGTTTGTAACCAAACTCATGGCAACTCACTCGGGTCAATGCCGGAGCCTACCACTTTTTTATAAGATACTTTCAAATGAGATAGGCGCGGAATCGTATATAGCATACGCTCCCAACCACTCTTTTATAAGACACAAGAGCGAGGATGGCAGCCGGTATATGTGTGTGGAGCTGACGAACTATTCCATGCCGCGGGAAATATTCATTATCGAGAAGATGGGAATAACCCCGGCGGCCATTCAAAAAGGAACTTATATGAAACCCTGCGGCGACAGGGAGATTATTATAAACCTGCTTACGGACCTTGCCTCGGGATATATACGCCTGTATGGGTGGGACAAATTTGCGAAGCGATGTTATGAAACGGCTTTAATCCATTCTCCCGGCAACTTACACGCGCTAATGGGAAAGAATAATTACTTATTAGTGACAGGAACACTATACTTGGAACAGCTGAAGAAAAACGGGTTGCCCCGAAATATGGTTGAGGAGATCGAACTGGAATATTTTGCCAACCTCGAGGCTATCGATGCGACAGGCCACATGGATATGCCACCAGAACTCTATGAAGACTGGGTGATGTCGGTCCGAGAGGAGATAAAAAACCGCAATAATAAAGAAACTATTAACCCATAAAAAGGAAGTTTTAATAAACGACAATTATTTATGGTGCGGAACCCCGCACTATTTTCGGTTAGCTCTCGTTCCACATATTTTCGTTAACTTAGCACGACAGATGAATCCGGGTAAAATATATTCGCCGGATTCAGACAGATTCCAAGATATGAACATAAATGTTCACGCTTGAATTTTGTGTTAACACGTCCTAAAACATTTTTATGGAGACCCTGAAAGAACGGTTATTTGCCGAGTGCGACTACCGGATGGATGACGAGACCATGGACAGGTTCATCGCCTCGATGTCCGAATTCGAATTGAAAGCGAACGAACCCCTTATCCCTTACGGCGCGTTCGACAGTAATATCTATGTCCTCAAGGAGGGCATAATAAGGGCAGCCTTTTTCAACGGGTTTAAGGAGATGACCTCCGCTTTCGGCACACCGGGCACCATGATGATCTCCTACTATTCATTTTATAAGGACGAACCATCTTTTTTCAAACTGGAGGCATGCTGTGAATGCTCCATCATGAAACTATCCAAACAAAAATTCCTGGAACTGATGAGGGAATCGCACGATTTCGCCCAGTGGATAGCCTGGATGTCTATAAGCCAGCTCTGGTTATACGAAAAGAAATCGGCAGTCGTCAACGGCGACGCTAAAGAGCGTTTCGAAGCCCTTATAAAGAACAGGCCGGAGATAATAGAAAAGGTATCGATGAAAATTATCGCGTCTTATATAGGTGTCACGCCCCAATATCTGAGCAAACTGAAGAGGCAGTTCATGCCTAAATAGAAAAAAAAGTCGCTCAAATCTCACTTTTCCCCTGAGAATTAACATAGGTTAAGCCCTTTTGTTTTTATCCGTTTAAATTTGAAATCGGATACGGGAAGCCGTATGCCTGTCATATAAGGCATATAGCGTCGACCGACCTGTTGAAGTGGAGACTATCTTGAGAAACCTTACATAATTACTAACAGCTTTACTTAAAAATTAAAGAACATGAAAAAGTTATTACGAATATTCGCGATACCGCTCATAGGCGTCTTCGCAATAAGTTTATCGGCCTGTACTAACAAAACCGCAGGCGAAAAAGTAAGCCTCGATCCTACTTCCATGGAATTCAGTTGGGCGGCGGGCGAAAAGACAGTTAGCGTTACGGGTACCGACTGGACGGCGAGCGTCGATGCAACATGGCTCACGGTCGACCCGAAAACCGGCACCGACGGCACTATAACCGTTACTGTTACCCCCAATACAGGCGAGGATAGGTTTGCCACCCTTACCGTCATGAACGACCTCGGTTCGGAGAGCCTCCGGATAGACCAACTTACCGCCGGCAAAATCACATTCGACCCCGGGTCGCTGGAATTCAATTTCGCCTCCGGCGAAAAGACGGTAGCCGTTACGGGCGCAGACTGGACGGCGAGCGTCGATGCAACATGGATCACCGTCGACCCGAAAACGGGGACCGAAGGGGTCATGACCGTTAAGGTAACGGCCAATGACACCGGTGAGGACAGGAACGCCGACATCACCCTTACGAATGCTTTAGGATCGAAAGATCTCAAAGTAATGCAGAGCGCTCCGGCAGAAATTACCGTCAGCCCCGAAACACTCGAACTGATATTCGTCGGTGAAACCAAAACCGTATCCGCAGAAAGCAGTAAAGCTTGGACCGTTGCAGTAACTTCCGAGGGCTCGTCATGGCTTACCGTAAACAAGAGCGGTGACAATGAATTTACGGCAACCGCTATTGCCAATGACGGAGACCGGAGGATCGCCACAGTCACAATCGACAACGGTGAGAGCACCAAAGAAATGACTGTGGCCCAGGAGCAGAACTACGGCGAGCTTTTAATCTCGGGATCCGGAAAGTTCCTGGGAGAATCGTGGGGCCCGGGAACCGGGGACTTCGAGCTTGAGCTTCTTACTTTCGAGAAACTTGAAGGAGGCGCTGTATCGGAAGCGGGTTATGCGGTTTACCTTAATCCCATCACGCAAACGCCTTCTTACGACGAATGGTGTATAAGCATGACAGAGGGGACATATACAATGTCATCCAGCACGGAGGCGATGACGCTTTACCCTAACTACCAGTGGATTACCACCGTCGATGAAAACGGGAAAGGCACCTCTACAAAATATGTTAAATCGGGCACGCTTACGGTCGAAGGCACCTACGCCCATTACACTCTGATTATGGATTTCGTGCTAAGCGACGAATCGGAGTTCAAAGCCATCTACAGAGGCCCGTTGCTCATCAGGAACCCGAAAAAATTGTCTGATTTCGATGAAGGCCTGGACATAACCCTTACCAAGGGAGCGCTTAACTTTGTATCGGTATATCAGAACACGATAGATATCTGGCGTCCCCAGTTTATGTCGTCGGGCCTGTATGTCCAAGACGGGTACCTGGAAGGCGACGGGTATGTATTCACAAGCGAAATCTACTCTCCTACCACAGGCGGCGCTTCATTCCCCGACGGTGAATACACGATAGTCCCCAGGGGGACACCGACCTCGGTTTTCACAGCTTACACCGGATTCGAGTATAACGGCGTCAGGTACTGCACCTGGATCATGGAATTGACTGACGGCATTGTAACTAAGGCCGGGCCTATCGTCAGCGGCACCATAACGGCAAGCAATTCGGGCGGTACGTTCGTTTTGGATGCCAAAGACGACATAGGTAATTCCATGAAAGCTACATTTACCGGTTCCACCACAGAATTCCCGTTCATAGCGGCTCCTGCTAATGAGGCTGCAATATGGGGGCCAGGAAATAAAGTACCGGCCCGTATACAAAGCGCTCCTTTAAGTGTATCGAAACCAGCGGACAAAACACGTTAAGCTATATATATGGCACCTTATAATTTGTGCCGTAACAACATGATAAGTACAATTAATAAGAGAGCTGCGGCCCGGATTTCGATCCGGGCCGCTATGTTTTCATAGGGGGCAATACGGGGAGGCTACCCAAACTATCGACGGGCATGTCTTCTTCTTCACCTCGAAAACCAATAAGGGAGGTACAAAATAGAGGAGCGGAAATTAAAGAGTCTGTTTAAAGTATGCTCAGGTCATCCGACGAACAATATTATCGCAGCACTCACTGTAAGGCCACCAAAGAATCCAACGGCAACCTGGGACAGGTTATGTTTCCCAAGGTATAGGCGCGCCGAGCCCAGGGCCCCAGCCAGAAGCAATACCACGCAAAATACCGGGAGCAGTTTTACGTATCCGGCCAGCAACAACACTGCCAATGCCCCCACGATCCCTCCCATAGCGGTCATGTGAAGGCTTACCTGCCAGAACATATTAACAACGAAAGCGAATATCGTGCATCCCATTCCTGCAACCATAAAACGACGGAGGATATAGACGCCCGGCACGTCGCTTATAACCCATGCTGCAAGTCCATAACAGATGGCCACTATAAACAGTGGTACCATCCTGTCGTGCCGCGTGGATAGCGAAAAATCCTTTATTACACCGAAAATACGCATCAGTATGACCGCTGCCGCCGGTATAGCTGTAATATTTAGAAGTACCACCCAGAAAACACGGCTTTGCGAAGGCAACTCGGCATAAGAGAACATTATACCAGAATAGAATAATATAAGAATCCCGTATACGGGAATGACGAACGGGTGCAGAAAGTATGACAGCACCTTGCTCGCGTAATATAAAAAAGATTTTTCCTGGTTCATATCAAATGCCGCTTCCTACTCCATAAGAGGAGTTCACGGCTACAGTTCCTTGCGAAGGCGCGCAACCGGAATGTCAAGCATTTCGCGGTATTTTGCGACCGTACGGCGGGCTATGTGGTAACCCATTCCATTCAGCAAATCCATCAGCGCTTCGTCCGTAAGCGGCTTGCGCTTATCTTCCTTTTCGATGCACTGCTTAAGGAAGTTCTTTATCTCATACGACGAAACCTCCTCGCCGCTGTCGGTCTGCATGGCCTCCGAGAAAAGCTGTTTTAACGGTATCACGCCAAAATGGGTCTGGGCGTATTTGCTGTTGACAACGCGCGAAATGGTGGAAACATCGAGCATGGTAAGGTCGGCGATATCCTTAAGTATCATCGGTTTCAACATACTTTCCTCACCCTCCACGAAATACTCCCTCTGGTAGTCGAGGATTGCCTGCATGGTTCGGGTAAGGGTGTCCTGCCTCTGCTTGATAGCCGAGATGAACCACTTGGCCGAATCTATCTTGCTTTTTACGAACTGCATCGCCTCCTTGTCGGCATCACTGCTCCCGGAAGACATTCTTCGTATCATATCTGCGTATTTCCGGTTGACTTTCAACTCGGGAACGTTATACGAATTAAGTTTGAGGGTAAAAACGCCGTCGTTATAATCTATTACAAAATCGGGAATCACATACGGCGCGCCGTCCCCCCCTCCCTCGTTGAACCCTGGCTTGGGCGTCAGGCGCTGTATTTCTTCTATAGCCTCGCGGAACTGCTCTTCGGTTATTCCCAGCCTCGACATCAGTTTATCGTAATGCTTCTTCGAGAACTCAGTAAAATAGTTGTCTATTATCTTTTTGGCCAGCTTCTGGGCCGGCGTTAAGTCGCTCTTACCCGCCATCTGGAGCGAAAGGCATTCCTGAAGGTCACGTGCCCCAACGCCCGCCGGCTCGAGGCTTTGCACTATTTTAAGCCCTTTTTCGAGCTCCTCAACGGATATTTCATAACCGGTACTGAAAGCTATATCGTCGGCCACGGACTGCAAATCGAGCCTCAGATAGCCATCGTCATCGATGTTGCCCACGATATACTGCGCCATCGCCAGCTCACTGTCGGAAAGGGCGCTGAACTGCAGCTGCTCGTTGAGGAAGTCGTGGAGCGACCTGCCTTCGGTAATGATCACCTGCCGCTCTTTATCGTCGCGGGAATAGTTATTCACATACGATTTATAAGACGGCATATCGTCCTCCTTCAGGTAATCCTCCATGGAGACCTCTTTCGGCATGCTGTCGTCATCGGTATTTTCTTCAGCGCTCTTCTCCTCTTCAAGAACGGGATTCTCTTCTATCTCCTGCCGTACGCGCTGCTCCAACTGAAGCGTCGGCAGCTCCAGCAGTTTAATCATCTGGATCTGCTGTGGCGAAAGCTTCTGCGTCAGCTTAGGGACAAGTTTCTGATTAATAACGGACATAAAACAATCTGTATTAATTTACACACGATTCTCTTCTTTTATCACAATCTTGCGGCCAATCAGGCAAGTCAACACCCGTTTAGGCTAAAATTCGGCATTCTTCGGGGTACGCGGGAAGGGTATTACATCCCTTATATTGGCCATACCTGTCACGAACAGCAGCAGCCGCTCGAAACCCATTCCGAAACCGCTGTGGGGAGCCGTACCGAAACGGCGGGTATCCAAATACCACCAGAGCGTATCACGGTTCATGCCGAGTTCATCTATCCTGCGGTCGAGTTTCTCGAGGCTCTCCTCGCGCTGCGAACCGCCTATGATCTCACCTATCTTCGGAAAAAGCACGTCCATCGCACGCACAGTTCTACCGTCGTCGTTCTGCTTCATATAAAACGACTTGATTTCTTTCGGATAATTTATGAGTATTACAGGTTTCTTGAAGTGCTGCTCGACAAGGTACCTCTCATGCTCGCTCTGTAAATCGCTGCCCCACGCACATGGATATTCGAACTTGCGGCCGCTCTCCTGCAAAATCTTAATGCCATCCGTATAATCGAGGCGAACGAAATCGTTAGCCAGCACGAAGTTAAGCCTCTCCAGAAGTTCGTTGTCGTACATCTTGCACAGGAAATCGAGGTCCTCGGCGCAATTGTCCAAAGCATAACGAATGAGGTATTTTAGAAAATCCTCGGCCAGCTCCATATTATCCTCCAGCTCATAGAATGCCATCTCCGGCTCTATCATCCAAAACTCAGCCAGGTGGCGCGGCGTATTGGAGTTCTCAGCCCTGAAAGTAGGCCCGAAAGTGTATATCTCCGAGAGCGCCATCGCACTGAGCTCGCCCTCCAGCTGCCCCGAAACCGTCAGGTTCGTCTGCCTTCCGAAGAAGTCCTGCGAATAATCGACCTTGCCGTCTTCCGTACGCGGCGGATTGCCCACATTCAGCGTCGTAACCTCAAACATGGCCCCCGCCCCCTCTGCATCCGACGCGGTTATCAGCGGAGTATGAACGTAAAAGAAACCTTTATCGTTGAAATATTTGTGAATAGCGTACGCCATTGCATGGCTGACGCGGAATATTGCCCCGAAAGTATTTGTGCGCGGACGCAGGTGAGCTATCTCCCGGAGGAATTCGAGCGTATGCCCCTTTTTCTGGAGGGGGTACGTTTCCGGATCGGCCTCGCCATAAATTTTAATATCCCTAACCTGTATCTCGACGGGCTGCCCGGAGCCGGCCGATTCCACAAGAAGCCCCTCGGCACGAAGGCACGCGCCGGTCGTCACGCGACGCATCAGGTTCTCGTCGAACGAAGCCACATCGGCCACCAGCTGTATATTATTTATTGTCGAGCCGTCGTTTAGCGCTATGAAAGCCACGTTCTTGTTACCGCGCTTCGTCCGCACCCATCCCTTGACCACAACTTCAGTGTTTACCCGGCCGTTTTTCAACAGCTCGACGATTTTCGTCCTTCCTCCGTCTGACATACTTTTAGATACTTTGTTATATATTTAGTCCAAGTGTTTTCAATAGTTTACAAATATCCGAATTTTTTAATAAATTTCATAACTCTCCCCGTAAAAACAGGGCGGCAATATGCCCATACCCGCTAAAAATAGAAAAAGGTTCCAATAAAAACAGTAAATTTGCGTTCGAATTTAAACAGAGCCTAAAACCATAAGCCCATAATCAAATATGCAAAACCACACCGCCCTTACGGAAGAACAGATAAACGTACTCACCTCACAAGGCTGCAAAGCCGAAAACTGGAATAATATCAGGGCAGCCGATGGTTTCGATCCATATATGATAAGCAACTGTCTTTTCAAAGGTAAAGTCAATATCGGGCGAAACGTCTACATACACAATATCGGATCTTACATTGCCAATTACACAATAGGCGACAACGCTTATATCGAAAACGTTTCGCTGTTGGAAACATCGGGCGAAAGCGCGTTCGGCAACGGAGTGGCGTCAGTAGTGGTAAACGAAGGCGGAGGCAGGGAAGTGCCCCTGTTGGATAACCTCACTGCCCAGACAGCCTACATTATGGCAATGTACCGACACAGATCGGAAACTACCGCGAAAATAGCCGGTATGGCCCAAAAGTACACCAACTCTGTCTCCTCTGATACGGGTATCGCAGGAGAAGGGACCCGGATATCGGACAGCGGCATTATCCGCAACGTTAAGATAGGCCCGGGAGCCGTAATAGAAGGCGCCACAATACTTTCAAACGGAAGCATCAACTGTACGTTGCAGGAGCCCTCATTTATCGGTGCCGGAGCAAAGCTTTACGATTTTATAGTCAGCACCGCGTGTGAAATAGACGGCGGCTCGCTCTTGCGCAGGTGTTTTATCGGGGAAGGTGTAAAAGTGTGCGGCCTGACGGGAACGGACTCGCTTTTCTTCGCAAACTCCCATTTCGAGAACGGAGAGGTGTGCAGCATTTTTGCAGGTCCGTTTACGGTCTCACACCATAAATCGTCGCTGCTCATCGCCGGCATGTTCTCGTTTTTCAACGCCGGCAGCGGTTCCAACCAGAGCAACCACCTTTTCAAGACCGGGCCCGTCCACCAGGGCGTCCACCGGCGCGGATGCAAGTTCGGAAGCGATGCCTACATAGTGCTACCTGCACGGACCGGGGCGTTTACCATCGTATTGGGACGGCATAAAAGCCACCACGACACGGAGAATTTCCCTTATTCTTACCTAATGGAAGAGGATGGTCTGTCGTGGCTGGCGCCGGGAATAAACCTTACTAACTGCGGTACCGTCCGTGACCTTGAGAAGTGGCGCAACCGCGATAGAAGAGGGGCCCGCCGCACGGACATTATAAATTTCGAGGAACACAACCCCTTTATCACTGAAAAAATTAACAGAGCCATAGACACCGCCGAAACGCTTATGGCAAAAAATGCCGAAAAATATATATGGCACGGGGTAAGGATACGGCATTCGATGCTGAAACGTGGCCATTCATGGTATGTACTCGCCCGCGACAAATTCCTCGGGGAAATGCTGGCCTCTATTCCGGCCACCGCGCCCGGCCGTGAGGAAGAATATACGGGCCCATGGATAGATCTGGCGGGGATGTATGTAACCCGTAAGGCGGTTGACAAACTACTGGATGAAATAGACAACGGCACCCTCGACACTTTCCAGGCGATAGGGGGGAAGCTTAGCGGCATCTCGGAAAGGTATGTGGCCAACGCCCGGCAATGGGCCCTGGGGCAGTTAGCCGTGCAGTTGGGCCGGACTCCCACACCGGACGACATAGCCGCCGCCGTGAAGAAAGGCGCCGAAGCGGACGCCCACCTCAAAAAGCTTACGCAACAGGATCGCAATAAAGACATCGACGCGTCGATGTCGGTGGGTTACGGGATCGACTCAGAGGATGAATCGGAAATAATGAAAGATTACAGGCAGGTACGCGGGATGTAACATTTCTTCGTTTCAAGCGTCATATAATCAGAATCTGTTTAAATAAGTTTTAAAAAGATTCCGGTAAGACGTTTAATATTTTTAACCCGATTCTTAAAACCGAAGAAAATGTTCACAGCACTTGGAATTTTGGGATGGCTCGTGCTTTTGCCGTTCCTGTTTATATTTTACATACCGCTCCGTATGGCCCACGTCAGGGGACGCAGCGTGTTCATCTGGTTCGTGCTCACCCTTTTCCTTACGCCGCTGATTACGATACCGCTCATCGCCATCCTCGGGGACGGTTACGCCAACCGCCGTGCGCGCCCATACTACAACAGGTAAACAGCGCGCCGCGAAGTACTAAAAAACGGAAACATGAACATAGATCTCATCGCCATAGGAAAAACGGATTCGCCGGAGGTATCCCGTATCGCGGATGACTATTCGCGGAGGATAAATTTCTATGCGAAATTTTCCGCGCTTTTCCTGCCCGACGTGAAATCGTCCAAAAAACTTCCGGCCCAAAAACAGAAGCAAACGGAAGGGGAGCAGATACTCCGCCAGTTCTCTCCAGGGGATTATGTTGTACTGTTGGATGAGAAAGGAACCGAAATGAACTCCGTGGAATTCTCGTCATGGCTGGAAAAAAGAATGCTTTCGGGTGTTAAAAAGGTGTGCTTCGTTATAGGCGGCCCCTATGGTTTTTCCAAGGAGGTATACGAGCGGGCCAATGACAGCGTTTCACTTTCGAAGATGACTTTTTCGCACCAGATAATCCGGGCCATATTCGCCGAGCAGCTTTACAGGGCCTTCACCATAATCAACAACGAGCCCTATCATCACGTATAACCTTCATTGCTACATATTAAAAGGGCCGCAACTGCGGCCCTTTAATGTATACTCGCATCTTATGGTTATTTATAGCCTTTAAGCCATTTCGAGAGCGAAAGTTTGAGCTCCTCCGAGTATTCGAAAGCGGAGTCGGGAGCCGAAAATTCCCACCCGTGCTCCCCGAACGGATATATATGCAGGGACGAGGGTATATCCATAGCCTGAAGCGCGTCGAACATTGCCGTCGAACTACGGGGATCGACCACCCCGTCGCGGGCGGTAGCCGCAATGAACATGGGCGGTGTATCCCTGCCGACCTGTTTTTCGGCAGAATATCTTTCCGCATCGGCTGCAGTATAGCCTTCCCCAAGGAAAATATCCCTTACAGAAAAATGGCTCAATTCCTCACTTAACGATATCAGGGGATAAATGAGTACTGCAAAATCGGGTCTGTTCCCGGCCCCTGTAAACAGCGTCGAGGCAAGGGCGGCAAGATGTCCTCCCGCAGAAAAACCCATCACCCCTACATTACCGCTGTCGATACCCCAATCCCTCGCATTACCGCGGACAAGCTCTATGGCCGCAAGTGCATCCCCGAGGGGTATCTCGGGATGTCCGTTCGGCATTCTGTATTTGAGCATTACCAAAGCGATGCCCTGCTCGTTGAACCATTCGCTCAATCCCGTACCGTCGTGCGCCCAAACGACACCCATATATCCTCCGCCCGGGAATGCTATGACCACCTGTCCAGTCGCTTTTTCAGGCTGCGGCAGGTAAACGGATATTGCAGGCTCGCTGACATTCATTATAAAACCGCCTTCGTTGACCTCGGGAGCGGTTATTCCGTTGTTGCCCCGGGCACCGTCGGGGTAAAGCGGAAGATCGAAACGCCTCTGCCCGAAGACAGAAGCCGCGCATAAAACAGTTGTCATAATTAAAAGAAATTTTTTCATATTCATTATAGGTTTGATAATCACATGCCAGGTGCATGCTTCAGGAAGCCGCCAGCTCAGGTGCTAACACCCATCCGGCAAGGTTTTAGAAGCAATGCAGCCATTTATATGCTATTATATTATGACAAAGGGAACCCATTCAGTCCCCTTCGCCATACCTTCTTAAATTTGCTGTCAGGTATAATGCCGGTTATACGAACGGTATCTTGACTACTTTGGCTTTCAGCGGCTTTTCGCGTATAATCACGAACACTTCAGTGTCAGCTTTCGAGAATTCAGGTTTGACGTACGCCATACCGATGCCCTGTTTCAGGCAGGGCGACATCGTTCCCGAAGTAACCACGCCTATTTTGTTTCCGTCCGCATCGGCAAGTTCGTAGCCGTGACGGGGAATCCCCCTGTCCAGCATGGTGAATCCGACCAGTTTGCGGGTAACGCCTTCGGCCTTCTGTTTCTCCATATACTCCCTGTCGATGAAATCCTTTCCGTCGGTGAATTTTGTGAGCCAACCCAGGCCGGCCTCGATAGGCGATGTAGTATCGTCGATATCGTTACCGTACAGGCAGAATCCTTTTTCAAGCCGGAGCGTGTCGCGCGCACCGAGACCTATATTTTTCAGGCCGTACTCCTCGCCCGCTTTCCAGAGCGCCTCCCAGAGTTTTTCGGCGTCTTCGTTTGCCACGTATATTTCGCAGCCGCCCGAACCCGTATATCCCGTAATCGAAAGGATAACGTCCTTAATACCTGCAACTTCGGTTTTCTTGAAAGTATAATACTCCATATCTTCTACCGGCTCGGGGCACATCTTCTGTACGATTTTCATCGCAAGGGGACCCTGTACGGCCAGCTGCGCTATCTCGTCGGAAGCGTTGTAAAGATCCTTGCCGATGACAAGGCCCATCTTTTCGCCTTCCTTCACGAAGTGCGCCCAGTCTTTTTCGATATTGGCCGCATTGGGCACAACCATATACGTCTCCTCGTCGAAACGGTAAACCAGCATATCGTCCACGATGCCTCCCTTACCGTTGGGAATAGTAGTATATTGTATCTTGCCGTCGAACAGGGCGGCGACATTGTTGGACGTGACCCTCTGAAGGAAAGCGAGCGCCTTCGGACCCTTTATCCAGAATTCGCCCATATGGCTGACGTCGAACACGCCCGCCTTTTCGCGGACGGTCATGTGTTCGTCGTTGATACCTGAAAATTCCACGGGCATATTGTAGCCCGCGAACTCAACCATCTTTGCACCGTTGGCTATATGGTATTTGGTAAATGCTGTGGTTTTCATTTTACATTTCTATTAATTATGTTTTTATAAGTTCAATCTGTGCAACGTGAAAAAGCCCGGATGGATATTATGATTTATAATTCATAATTTGTCTAACTGTCCCTCTTTATCGCCAACCGCGGGCAGCGCTTGAATTCCTTTTCGCGATTGAAAAGATAACGGTACGTGACGTGGGTTTTATTCTTGTGGGCGCAGACGTAACTTTCGACCATCCGTATCATGACCGGGTTAAAATCGCCCATCCAGGCCAGTTCAAGGGTTTTGTAACCTACCTCGCCGCGCCTGACTGTCTGCTCGAACTCGTATATGATACCCGACTCTATCCCCCGGCCCGTGAACTCCGGAGCCACTCCGAAGATAATGCCGAATACCCTGTCGTCCTTGTTCGTAAACTTGAGCATAGCCATCAGCCTGAGCTTGTTTATCAGGTTCATCTTGCCGTGGAAACGTCCTATGACCCTGTTAAGGTCGGGAACCATTATATAAAACCCTACAGGTTCGTCGTTGAAATATGCGAAATAAATGAGCTTTTCATCGATTATCGGCTTCAGGTTACGCATCATAGCCTGCGCCTGTTCCCTCTCCATCGGCCTTACACCCGGGAAGTTCGCCCATGCCTTGTTATATATCATGCGGAAGTCGTCGGCCACCTGCTCAAGGTTGCGCTTGTCTATATGCTCGAAACGGTAGCCGGGGTTAATGCCGAGCCTTTTTACCTTTTCATAGACCGCGGGATTAAATCCCCCCGTCTCTATGTTCTTGTGGTAAGTATACTGGTTAAAATAGTTCCTGAAACCGTAATTCTCGAAAAGCTCCTTATAGTAGGGGGGATTGTAAGGGTTGGCGTAGAGCGGCTGCAGTTCGAAGCCCTCCACCAGGCATCCCCACCATTCGTCGCGGCTGCCAAAGTTTATCGGCCCGTCCATGGCCTCCATTCCCTTGCCGCGGAGCCACTCCCTCGAGGCGTCGAAAAGTATATCGGCCAGCTCCTGTGACTCTATACATTCGAAGAAACCGCAACCGCCCGTAGGCTGTTCTTCTTCGGCCGCCTGCGCCTTGTTGTAAAACGCCGCGATACGCCCCACGACTTCACCTTTCTCGTTCCTGACAATCCACCTTATGGCCTCGCCGTGCTCGAACATCCGGTTCTTCTTCGGATCGAAAACGTTCTCTATGTCGTTATCCAGGGGATAAACCCAGTTACGGTTACCTTTGTAAATTTTCTTTGCCATGCTGAGGAATTCCTTCCTCTGCTTTTTTGTTGCGACTTCTTCCAGACTATATTTCCCCATATCACGACTTTTTAAATGCGCACGCCAAAGATACGAAGAAACCTCTTAAATCCGCAAGGTTTTTCCGGAATTATGGCATCACGCCCTAAGCGGAAATTACACACAAAGGCTCATCGTCAGACGCAGGTGGAAGTCGGCATATCTGTTTACACTGTGCGTGACAGACGCAGTTACAGATTAATAGCAGTAATAGCCGGTTTGTGGAATAATTTTCAGTAAATTTTACCGTTCTCATAACAAACTCGAATAATAATATATATATTTGCCAACGATTGGAAACAATAACGGCGACGGGCGGCATGGGTCATAAAACGAACTACTAACCAACCCGTTGCAATACAAAAACAATAAAAACTTCTGTAGAAATGAACGTTCAGAATTTGATGTCAGAACTGGAACGCAGGCATCCGGGTGAAAGCGAATACCTTCAGGCTGTCCGCGAAGTACTCGTAACAATCGAAGAAACCTACAACAAGCACCCCGAGTTCGAGGCGAAACGCATCGCGGAACGCATCGTGGAACCGGACCGTGTTTTCACATTCAAAGTAACCTGGGTCGACGACAGCGGCGTACCGCAGGTAAACACAGGCTACCGCGTACAGTACAACAACGCTATCGGCCCGTACAAAGGCGGACTCCGTTTCCACCCGAGTGTAAACCTTAGCATCCTGAAGTTCCTCGGTTTCGAACAGACTTTCAAAAACGCCCTCACCACCCTGCCTATGGGCGGCGGTAAAGGCGGTTCGGACTTCAACCCGAAAGGTAAATCAGAAGGCGAAGTAATGCGTTTCTGCCAGGCGTTCATGATGGAGCTCTGGCGCCACATCGGCCCTGAAACCGACGTTCCCGCAGGCGACATCGGCGTAGGCGCTCGTGAGATCGGCTTCCTCTACGGAATGTACCGCAAGCTCGCCCAGGAAAACACGGGTGTACTCACCGGTAAGGGCCTAACTTACGGCGGTTCGCTGATCCGTCCTGAGGCTACCGGTTTCGGCGCGGTCTATTTCCTCAAGCAGATGCTCGAAACCGCAGGCGACACCATAAAAGGCAAAGTTATTTCCGTTTCGGGCTTCGGCAACGTGGCTTGGGGCGCTGCCCTGAAGGCTACCGAGCTCGGCGCGAAGGTGGTTACCATCTCTGGCCCCGACGGATATATTTACGACCCGGCAGGCCTCGACGCAGAGAAGATCAACTACATGCTCGAACTCCGCGCTTCGAACAACGACGTCGTAGCTCCTTACGAAAAGAAATTCGCGGGTTCGAAATT
>CAKUKW010000022.1 GCA_934663885.1 uncultured Tidjanibacter sp. | reverse complement strand
ATAACGAGCAGTATGATTAGTATAAGGTCTAAAACATTCATTTTCCGGAGCCTTTCGCAGGCCGTAATTTCCTACGAAAATAGTAATTTTTTTCTACCTTTGCCCTGTAACAGCTCAAATTAGGGGCTCCGTCCCGTACCATACCCTGTTTATGAAAAATTTTCTTATATTATTATCCTTATTGCTGGGCCTGTCAGTTTTCACGATTGGGGCGCAGGAGCGGGATGTGTACGATATTAATCAGGGGTGGAAATTCTTTACCTACAACGAGCGCGATTCACTTGCCGTAAACCTGCCGCACACATGGAATGCCGACGCGCTTGCCGGCAATAAAGGATATTACAGGGGCATAGGTAATTACCTGAAATACATAGAAATAAAACCGCAATGGCGAAGCAGGCGAATATTCATGAAATTTGGAGGCGCCAACTCAGTAACAAACCTTATTATAAACGGGAGGCACGTCGGCCAGCATGAAGGAGGCAGCAACGCTTTCGTGTTCGAGATAACCGATTATGTGGATTTCGCAGGCCGCAACCTCTTCTGGGTAGCGGTCAATAACGGCGAGCGGATAGATGTCCTTCCGACGGCAGGGGAAGACAACTCCTATGGGGGAATATTCCGTGACGCGGAACTTATAATCACCAATACGAACATTATAGGGCTGGACAAATACGGTTCGGACGGGGTTTTCGTGAGAAGCACCGCCGTTTCGGGAACGAAGGCCGAAGGAAATATAGGCATCAGGGTTAATGCGCGCGTACCTAAACAGCTCCGCCTGGAGGTAAAGATAACGGATGGCGACGGTAAGGTAATCAGCGAAAACTCCCTTCGCCCGCGGGTTGAAAAGGGGATTAGCGATCATTCCGTTTCATTCGGGGTAGAAGATCCGGTTCTGTGGAACGGAACCCGGGATCCCTATTTATACGATATCACCGTAAGGCTCATCGACGGAAAAGCCGTGGATTCGGTTACGGTAAAGACAGGTTTCCGGTATTTTTCCGTAGATCCGAAAACGGGTTTTTCTCTTAACGGGCACCCATACCCCCTGAAAGGCGTCGTACTCCACCGCGACAGGTCGACCTACGGGCCGGTATCGCTTCCGGGACATATAAGGCAGGATATAGAACTCATCCGCGAAATGGGGGCCAACGCTGTCAGGGTAGCCGGAGGGGCGCATTCGCAGGAATTTTACGGGATGTGCGACCAAATCGGTCTGATAGTTATCAACGACCTTCCGCTGACGGGTTCCTCAACGCTCGAACGCAAAGGTTTTTATGATACACCGGGATTCCGGGACAACGGAAAGCTCCAGCTTCGGGAAATGCTTTACCAACTCTACAACCATCCTTCCATCGTGTCGTGGTCGCTTTTCACACAGCCCGAACTGCGTGGAGACGATCCCCTGCCGTACATAAAAGAATTGAATACCATTGCGAAAACGATAGATCCCGGGCGCCTGACAGTGGGAACCAGCACAAAGGACGGGGAGATCAACACCATAACAGACCTTATAATTTTCCACCAGGCTTTCGGTTGGGTGGAAGGGCGGCCAGAGGATATCGGTGTCTGGGCCGACCAGATCCGTGATAATCCCGCGTGGGGCAAACTTAAACCGGGGATTAGTTACAGCTGTGGGGGCTCCGTGCACCAGCAGCAGGAGAGCCTGCGCCGACCGAGGCGAAACGGCTCATGGCATCCTGAGGGTTGGCAGACACATTTCCATGAAGTTTACCTCAAACGGCTCGACGGCGATACGAGGTTCTGGGCCCTGTTTGCGGGGGATATATTCGACTATGGCTCCGTTCGATACACTTTCGGCGAAGGCCGTGGGATAAATGACAGCGGGCTGGTGACGTTCGACAGGCAGACGCGCAAAGACGCCTTCTACCTGTATAAAGCTAACTGGAATACGGAAGATCCTTTCGTGCGGATAGTGGGAAAAAGGAATAATATGCTTCGCAGCGACAGGCAGACCATAAAAGTCTACTCCAATCAGGAAGAGGTCGAATTGTTCGTAAACGGAAAATCCATAGGTAAAAAGCAGGGGCAGAAAGGAATTTTCACATGGAACAATGTGATAATACGCCCGGGAGACAATACTATAACGGCCCTTTCGTCGCTTTACTCGGATACCGCTGTCATACGCCTGGCACCCAGGGAGGTGATGGAGCAGTAACCGCATCGGCTCCCTCAAAAGAGTAACCATCCGATTTTTACACGGCCGGAATCACGGCCATGCTTACAGGTTTTACTGTTTGTCGGCAGAACCCCCCAATCCTATTATTCGACCCGAACTATATTCGCCCCTATTGCATTCAAGCGGCCCTCTATATTCTGGTAACCGCGGTCTATCTGCTCGATATTCTGAATCACGCTGCGACCGTCGGCGCTCATGGCCGCTATCAGGAGGGCTACCCCCGCACGGATATCGGGGGAAGTCATCGTCGTCGGCCTCAACTGCCTTTCGTGATTATGCCCTATCACTGTGGCCCTGTGCGGGTCGCAGAGGATGATCTGGGCCCCCATATCTATGAGTTTATCTACAAAGAACAGGCGGCTCTCGAACATCTTTTGATGAATCAGTACGGAACCCTTGGCCTGAGTGGCCACAACCAGGAAAACCGATAACAGGTCGGGCGTAAGTCCCGGCCACGGTGCGTCGGCGATGGTCATTATGGAGCCGTCCAGGAAGGAATCTATTTCATAATGCTCCTGCTCGGGAATAAAGATATCGTCTCCCCTCTGTTCGAAATATATACCCATACGGGCGAACTGCTGAGGGATGATCCCGAGGTTCTCGAAAGAGACGTTTTTCAGGGTTATCTCCGAGCGGGTCATGGCGGCCATACCTATGAAACTGCCTACCTCGATCATATCCGGCAGCATGGTGTGGGCTGTACCTCCGAGGATCTCCACGCCCTCGATGGTGAGCAGGTTCGATCCTATGCCGTTGATATTGGCCCCCATGCGCACGAGCATTTTGCACAGCTGCTGTATGTACGGTTCGCACGCGGCGTTGTATATGGTTGTTATTCCCTTAGCCATTACTGCCGCCATTATAATATTCGCGGTACCTGTGACAGACGCTTCGTCGAGCAGCATATATGTGCCTCGCAACTCCCTTGCTTTTACGGCGAAGAAATTATCGCTGAGGTCGTAGTCGAACTCCGCCCCGAGCTTCTGGAAGCCTATGAAGTGGGTATCGAGCCTGCGCCTGCCTATTTTATCGCCGCCCGGTTTAGGCAGGTACGCTATGCCGAAACGGGCGAGCAGGGGCCCTATTATCATGACCGAGCCGCGAAGTTTGGCACCCCGCCGGCGGTAATCCTCACAAGTCAGGTATTCGAGGTTTATATCGTCGGCCTGGAAAGAATAGCTTTCGTGTCCCACTTTTTCCACCTTTACGCCAAGCTGCCGCAGGAGTTCTATCAGCTGCATGACGTCCACTATTTCGGGAACGTTGTGGAGCGTCACCTTATCCGCCGTAAGCAGGGTGGCGCATATTATCTGTAGGGCCTCGTTCTTAGCGCCCTGCGGAATGATATCGCCTTTCAGGCGGTTACCGCCGTAAACTTCAAATAAAGCCATGTCTGAGAGTCTGTTTAGAAATACTCTGATAATTTTGGCTAAAGATAGTTATTTTGGAGGATATACGTATACTTCGCCCGCTGCAGAATTTATACCGTTGTTCCGGCGATTGCCCCTGCAAACGCTAAATAAAATCATAAAAAACTCCCCGCTTTGAAGCGGGGAGTTAAAGTATATCGATTCGGTTAGCCCAAAATACATTTTTCGCCGCAACGATGTAAAGTTTACACGGCAACGAGCCTAAACGGAAAGTGAAGCCTGATATCGCCGTATTCCGTTGGGCCCTCAGCTGTTAAAGCTGTTGTAAGCCGATATTATACGGTTATAGTTGGAGGAGAAAGTATTCAGGTCGTTGCCGTCGAACTTACGTCCTTCCCTCGCCTTTCTCATTATCCTGCGGCAGTTGCCAAGAGCCTCATCGCAAACTTTGTAGAACTGGTCGTAACTGCTTTTTTCGCCGTGCTCCTCGAGCAATTCGCCGTACTGTCCCGTATGTTTCTCTACCGATTCCTCAGTTGCTTTGTATGCCGCGTCCATCTCCTCAACCGTAGCTTCGCCGTCGTTATAGGCATAAAGTACAGCGTAGAGCTCCTGAAAGTTAACCAGTTCGTCCTTCAACGCGAATATCGGGTCGCGAAGGGGATGGTCCTGAAGCAGTATCCTTTCGGCCTGGTCGCCCAGTTCGTCTATCTTATCCAAGAGCTCTGCCTTCCTTGTGCCAACCAGGTTATATCGCTCGATTATCCTCTCGGCAATGGCCTGTCCACCCGCGTAATCGTCGTCTTTATAATCCTGGTTGCGGATATACTTGAACAACTCGGAACAGTCTTCCATAAGGGCATTGAAATTATCCCTCACTTCTACAGTAGCTTCCTTAAAAAACTGGCTGTCCTCCTTGCTCATCACGCCTGCGGGGGGGTCGGTGATCTTGGCGAACTTGTCCCTGTTGATGTTCATGGTAGTGGCAGGCAGGAACGGCAACACGTTCTTCCAGCTCTTTTCCTCCATCATATCGAGCATATCCTCAATGCGGGAATCGTTGGATCTCATCCAGTCGCCCGTAGCATTCAGGTAGTCGACCACGATGTTCGTGTAGGTGATAAGCGTCGCGGCGTCCTCTTTTTTGCTTTTAGTAACCTTTTCTGTCTTCCCTGCCTTCTCCTTGCCCTCTTTCTTGGAGGTACGGTTGCCACAGGAAGAGAGAATCAGTGAGCCCGCCAATAGCGCGATAAGTAAAATTCTGTTCATAAATTTAAAATTATGGGAGTAATAAAATTCTGTCGCCCAAAAATAATAATTAAACTGTTACTTATGTCATTTTGTGTCACGATTCGCCGAGATTTTGCCGCGGCCGGTTTTTTCGGAACAAACGATTATCCCAGGTATGGATACCTGATTATGTCTATTGCGAAAAAATCGTAACTTTGTAAGTTAGATTGCGAGTATTATCGCCAAATCATAATTTAGCGAAGAAGGAATAAATATGATAAGAGAAAAGATAGAGGACCTGTTGCGTCGGGTGGAAGGGTTCAAGCCGGGAACGGCGGCCGAAATAGAGGAATTCCGCATTAAAATCATGGGCCGTAAAGGGGAGCTGAACGACCTGATGGAAGAATTCAAAAACGTACCTCCGGAAACGAAACGCGAACTGGGCCAGAAAATAAACCTACTCAAAAACAGGGCACAGGAGCGGGTGAACGAGCTAAAGGAATCGTTTGGCAGCGGCTCTGCGGCGACAGGACCGACTATAGACGATATGACCCGTCCGGGAACGGCGGATACGCTCGGCAGCCGCCACCCGATTTCAATAGTGCGCAACGAGATAACGGCTATTTTCGAGAGGCTGGGATATACAGTTGCCGACGGCCCGGAGATCGAGGACGACTGGCACGTTTTCTCGGCGCTCAACTTCGCGCCGGAACATCCCGCCCGCGACATGCAGGATACATTTTTCATAGATAAAAATCCCGACATACTTCTCCGTACCCATACCAGTTCGATACAGGTGAGGGTGATGGAAACGCAGAAGCCGCCCATAAGGGTGATTTGCCCGGGGCGCGTATTCCGCAACGAAGCTATTTCATACCGCGCCCACTGTATTTTCCACCAGATAGAGGGACTCTATATCGACGAAGGCGTTTCATTCGCCGATATGAAACAGTCGCTCCTCTATTTCGTAAAGGAATTTTTCGGGGAAGACACACGGATCCGCCTGCGCCCGTCATATTTCCCCTTCACGGAGCCTTCTGCGGAGATGGACATTTCCTGCAACCTCTGTGGCGGAAAGGGGTGTAACGTTTGCAAGCATACCGGCTGGCTCGAGATAATGGGTTGCGGTATGGTGCACCCCAACGTACTGGAAGCATGCGGTATCGACAGTCAAAAATATAGCGGATTCGCCTTCGGAATGGGGGTCGAGCGCAGTTCTATGCTGAAGTACGGTGTACGCGACCTGAGACTATATTTCGAGAACGACGTTCGGTTCCTGCACCAGTTCGACTCGGCAATTTAATTTCCGCATATACGTTAATACTTTTTAGAACAGCCTGCTTTCGAATGAAAAAACGCCTGCTATACCTGCTGATAGTCCTCACATTCTTTTCGTGCGGGACGTATCCGCGCACTCAAAAAACTGCAATGGCGGACGGAAGCATATATTTCGACGAGACATCTGTGCCGGATTCGCTGCGGGCGTTTTATTATTATACGGAAGGATTAAAGGCGGCCCTCATATATGAAAATTCCGGTGATGCACGAGCCTGGTTCGGGAAGGCCATAGCGGAAGATTCGCTCTTCGCCCCGGCTTACTACCAGACCGCGGAACTCCTGATGGAGGCCAGCCCCGGCGAGGCCCTTCCCTACAGCCGCAAGGCGGAAGCGCTGGATTCGATGAATGTTACCTACCGCAGCCAGTTGGGCCGTGCGCTGGTAACATCTGGGCACCTCGAAGAAGCCTTGCCAATATACGGTAAACTATTGAAAGAGGATCCGCATAATCCGCTTAATTACCGGATGCTCGCGGCCCTTTATGATATCAGCGGGCAGCCTTATACGGCGATCTCCATACTCGATTCTGCTGAATACAGGCTCGGCCGCATTGAGGAATTGAGTTCCCAGAAAAGGCAACTCCTGATGAGCGTGCGGATGTTCGACAAAGCCCTTGAGGAGACCAACGCATTGATTAACGATTATCCTTATGACGATATGAATTATGTCATAAGGGGCGACCTTTACCGGATGATGGGCAAAGACTCGGCCGCGCTGGCCAACTATACGGAAGCATTACGGATAGATTCGACGAACGTGGGCACGCTGGGCACGCTGGCTGATTTTTACCAGAAAAAAAGGGACGCGAACAATTATCTCGTGACTGTAAAGAAGATTTTCGAATCGGACGATTTTCCCAAGGAACATAAAATAGAGGTATTCAACGATCTCACATCCGACATCCGTTTTTACGGTGCCAATTATTTTATGATGAACGCCCTGGCAGGGACGCTGCTGTTAAAATATCCCGACGACTTTTCGATACTTGCCCTCTATGGAACGCATCTTATCCGCTCCGGGGAGATCGATCAGGCACTCGCCCTGTATAAGTCTTTCTCTGAGGAAAACCACACCCAGAAAGAGCCTTACTATGCCATTATCGACATCGAGTCCTATCTTCAGCGTCCCGATTCGGTTGCCAAATACTCGGATAAGGCGTTGGCCCAATTCCCGAAAGACAGCGAGCTTTACATGCGCAAGGGGTTCGCACTTGGTAACATGCAGAGGAGCGGGGAAGCCGTGGAAGCGTATAAAAAGGGGTTGAAATATGCCCAAAGCGATTCCGTAAAAAGCGCCATGGCCGGCATCATGGGTGACCATTACCACCAGGAGGGCGATATCAAAAAAACATACGACTATTACCGGCGGGCCCTGAAATACAATCCGGACAATGAAACGGTACTAAACAACTACGCTTATTACCTTGGCGAAGAGGATCGCGACCTGGAAAAGGCTCTGGAAATGAGCGGGCGCGCGAACGAACTGAGGCCCGGCAACTCGACGTTCCTCGACACCCATGCATGGATACTTTATAAGCTCGGCAGGTACGAAGAGGCAAAACAGTTTATGCTGCAGGCCGTGTCTCTCGACAGTTCCGGCAGCGATGTACTCTTCCTGCACTACGGTGATATCCTTCACAAGCTCGGGGATGATTTCATGGCGAGGATCTACTGGCGCAAGGCCCTTGAAAAAGGGTATGACGCGAAGGAAATAGAAAACAGGCTCAAACTTACCGGAGAATGAGAAAATACATTTTAATATTAACCGCTCTTTTGCTCCTGGGATGCATCCTGCCGATTCCATCAGCGGCGCAGCAGCCGACAACCATACAAGGTTGGAGCGACCTCATTTCGCGCCTCGAGGACGAAATAAGGCGCAACGAGGCACTTCTCAAAAAGATCTCGGGTGACAAGCGGACAACGCAGCAGGAGTTGCGTCTCGTGCGCAACCGCATCGACACGCGCCGGAAAATGGTGAATTCGCTCGACCAGAAGATAAAGCTGCTGGAAAGCGGCATTAATTCCAAGAATAAAGCTATATCACAACTGGGCAGGGAAAACGATAAACTCAAAAAGGAGTATGGCGAAATGGTTTACGCCGCCTACAAAAATTACAAACTCAACAATTCGACTGCGTTCCTGTTCGCGTCGAAGGATTTCAACGACGCGACCCGGCGCATTGATTACATGAGGCGCTATAACAGGATGCGTGAGGAGAAGGCGGCCGTAATAGATTCCGTTTCGGGCGTCCATACCAGGGAGCTGGCAGAACTCAGCAAACAACTGGAGTTGCTCGACAATTCGCGCAAAACGAGCGCGCGGGAGCTGGAGGCGTTAAAAAAAGATGAAACGGCCTACAACCAGAAAAGCTCGGCGCTGGCAAAGGAGGAGTCCAAGGTCGCGGGAACGATAAAGAAAAAGGAAGAAGAGAAGAAGAAAGCCCAGGCCCAGCTGAAAAAGATCACCGAGGAGGCCGCGCGTAAAAATGCCGCTAAGAGCCGTTCCGATGCCGAACTGGCGGCAATGGCGGCACTCTCCGCCGAGTTCGAGAATAACCGCGGTAAATTGCCGTGGCCTTTGCAGGGAGGAGCCGTTTCGGATCGTTTCGGCACCCACGCGCACCCAACGCAGAAAAACCTGAAGATAGAGAATAACGGTATAAATATAGCCGGTGAAAAAGGGGCGAAGGTACGTTGCGTATTCAATGGCGAAGTGGAGCAGGTGGTTTTCATAATGGGGATGAACAACTGTGTGCTCGTCAACCATGGCAGCTATTATACGGTCTACGCCAATATGGCGTCCGTAAGCGTTAAGGCGGGAGACAAGGTTTCCACAGGCCAGAATATCGGTGCCATACCCGCTACGGACGACAGCAACGACCATTTCCTGCACTTCGAGATTTGCAGGGAAAGGCAGTATTACGATCCCGAACAATGGCTTTTCAAATAAGGGCATCGGAAGAACGTTGCCAAGGCTATTCTCGTAGCGGCCCACGATCCCGCAGGGTTTCCTCCCGTAAAACCCGTTTTACTTGGCGGGAGTCAGGGTGGAAATAACTGGAAACGGTAATGAAGTTCAGGCAAAATAATAGAAAATGGGTGTAAGATATTTCGACGAAGGGGCGGGTTTCCTGCCGAAGGGACGGATGAGGACAACCCCGTGGATAACCGCTGTAATAAAAAGCGAAGGTTTCCGCAGGGGGGACATCTCGTATATCTTTTGTTCCCAGGAATATCACCTGCGGATCAACAGGCAATACCTCGGTCATGACTATCAAACCGACGTCATCACATTCGATTACAGCGAGCTAAAAGATAAAAAAACGGTCAGCGGCGATATATTTATTGATCCGCTGACAGTGAGGGAACAGGCCGCGCAATGGAATGCTGCGCCGGAAGAAGAACTCATGCGGGTAATGATCCACGGAGTTCTTCACCTCTGCGGATATAGTGACAAAACACCTGCCCAGCAGAAAAAAATGCGTGCCCTCGAAGATAAATACTTATCGGAATATATCAGGGAAAACAAACAATTTCCACCTTTCCCCCCGCTAATGTGACTTTCGATTCCGCAATGGTATTTGTAGAGGAAGTGAAATAGATAAGAATAATCGGTGAGACCCAATAATGCGTTTCGAATACGACATAATAGTAGTGGGTGGCGGCCATGCGGGATGCGAAGCTGCCGTGGCGGCAGCGAAGCTGGGTGCAAGTACGCTGCTGGTGACTATGGACATGTCTAAGATCGCCAACATGTCGTGTAACCCGGCGGTCGGGGGCGTTGCGAAAGGGCAGATAGTACGAGAGATAGACGCGCTCGGCGGACAGATGGGTATTATCACCGATAAAACCACCATCCAATTCCGGATGCTAAACCGCTCCAAAGGGGCGGCTATGTGGAGTCCGCGGGCCCAGTGCGACAAGGATATGTTTTCGTTGCTCTGGCGGCATACCCTTGAAAATACAGAAAACTTATATATCTGGCAGGATTCTGTATATCAAATACTTACGAATTATATAGATCCCCGTCAAAAGTGTGGCGAATCGGACGTGGGGAAAGTCACGGGGATCAGGACTCGAAGCGGCGTCGAATTCCGTGCAAATGCTGTTATTCTCACCGTAGGGACTTTCCTGAACGGCCTGATGCATACCGGGCGCCACAGTATGCCCGGCGGAAGGGCCGGGGATGCATCCTCGGAGGACCTCACCGAATCACTTACAGCCATGGGGTTCGAGGCGGGGAGGATGAAGACCGGAACGCCTGCTCGCATAGACGGCCGCACAGTAAACTTCAACCTTTTCGAGCTTCAGGAAGGTGACGAAAACCCTGAAAAATTTTCTTTTTTACCTGATACAGAAACAGTTAAAAATCAAGTTCCATGCTTTCTGGTTCATACGAACAAAGAAGTACACGACATATTGGAGGAAGGATTCGCCGATTCGCCGCTGTTTAACGGAACCATAAAAGGCATAGGCCCCAGGTATTGTCCGAGCATAGAGGACAAGCTCCATACTTTCGCAGGAAAGGATTCGCACCAGCTTTTCCTGGAGCCCGAAAGCTGCGGAAGTACGGAATATTACCTTAACGGCTTTTCTTCTTCACTGCCGTTAGATATCCAGGTGAAAGCGCTGCAAAAAATAAAAGGGTTCGAGAATATCCATATTTTCCGCGCAGGTTACGCTATCGAATATGACTATTTTCCACCGACACAACTTAAACATTCCCTTGAAACAAAACTGGTCGACAACCTTTATTTCGCAGGCCAGATAAATGGTACCACCGGCTACGAAGAGGCGGCCGCTCAGGGACTAATGGCGGGAATAAATGCGAGCCGGAAAATAAAAGGGAAGGAACCTTTGGTGCTTCGCCGAGACGAAGCTTATATAGGCGTCCTCATCGACGACCTCGTAACAAAAGGAGTCGACGAGCCCTACCGTATGTTCACGAGCAGGGCGGAATACAGGATTCTACTACGGCAGGATAATGCGGATTTGCGATTAACGCCTGTTTCAATAAAAATAGGCCTTGCGGACGAAAAAAGAAAAGCAATTTTTGAAGAAAAAAAATCACTCTCAGAATCGCTCGTACGTTTCATCAAGAGCAGGAGTACTTCTCCCGAAGAAATTTCACGGTATTTAAAATCGGTGGGGTCAGCCGAACTTTCGCAGGGAAGAAAACTCCACGATATAATATTGAGGAACGAAGTAACTATAGAAGGACTAAGCATCGCACTGCCGGATCTGGGGGAATTTATCCGGGAAAACAAAATTGAACACGAAGTAATTCAGGAGGCAGAGATACAAATAAAATACAGGGGATATATCGAGCGAGAGAAATTCATAGCGGATAAACTGAGCCGCCTTGAAGATATCCGTATTCCCGCAGGATTCGACTACCACTCGATGAACTCGCTTACTATCGAGGCCCGGCAAAAGCTTTCACGCATCAAGCCGGAAACAATAGGACAGGCTTCGCGGATTCCAGGCGTCTCTCCAGCTGATATCAACGTCTTACTGGTTTACTTCGGAAGATAGGGTAGAGGCGCCAAAATGTTCCACGTGGAACATTACTTCCAATCGGTCCGGCTTTCGCGGACAAAACTAATAATTCTATATAAATTCATCCCCGGATATTCCTCATAGTCCTCTTCGATACTCAAGGCAAACAACAGGGGGTTGTTCCACGTGGAACAACCCCCTGTTGTTTGCCTCCGGACACCAGACCTATAAAGATAGAAGAAACTTAAAGCAATAAAGATTATTGATTGGCTATCTTTCCCCAGGAGTCTTTAAGCTCTACCGTGCGGTTGAATACCATCTTCCCTGAAGTCGAATCCGGATCCACGCAAAAATATCCTACGCGCTCGAACTGGAATTTATCACCGGCCATGGCTTCCGCCAATGAAGGTTCGATATATCCGTTCTGGATTTTCAGTGAATCAGGGTTGATATAATCGAGAAAAGTTTTACCTTCCTCGACATCATCGGGATTTTCCTTATTAAAAAGGGTAGAGTATAAACGAACTTCAGCCGTTTTCGCGTGTTCGGCGGAAACCCAGTGGATAACTCCCTTAACCCTGCGACCGTCCGAAGAAGAGCCGCCCGCCGATTCGGGGTCGTAAGTACACCTCAATTCGGTAATCATTCCTTCGCTATCCTTAATAACCTCCTCGCATTTTATCAGGTAAGAGTAGCGAAGCCTGACCTCGTTGCCAGGTGAAAGGCGGAAATATTTTTTCGGGGGATCTTCCATAAAGTCACCCCTGTCTATATAAATCTCGCGGAAGAAAGGTATTTCCCTACGGCCAGCCGATTCGTCTTCGGGATTATTGACTGCTGAAAAATGCTCCGTTTTGCCTTCAGGATAATTGGTAATCACGACTTTAACAGGGTCGAGAACCGCCATCCTGCGCTCCGCGGTTTTATTCAGGTCTTCGCGTACGCAGAACTCCAGCAATGAAAGGTCAATTACATTATCCCTCTTGGCAACTCCCACACGCTCCGCGAAAGCACGGATGGAAGCCGGTGTATATCCTTTGCGCCTGAATGCTGAGATAGTTGGCATCCGTGGATCATCCCATCCATTAACCAATTTATCTTTAACCAGTTGGAGTAATTTACGCTTACTCATTACCGTATAGGTAAGGTTAAGGCGGGCGAACTCATACTGGTGGCTCGGATAAATCCCGAGCTTTTCGATAAACCAGTCGTAAAGCGGCCTGTGAACATCGAATTCGAGGGTGCATATAGAGTGGGTAATCTTCTCGATGGAATCGCTCTGTCCGTGCGCGTAATCGTACATGGGGTAGATGCACCATTTGTCGCCCGTGCGGTGATGGTGCGCGTGAAGTATGCGGTACATGATCGGGTCGCGCATAAGCATATTTGGGTGGGACATATCAATTTTTGCCCTTAAAACCCTTGCTCCATCGGGGAATTCACCCTCCCTCATACGGCGGAAAAGGTCGATGTTCTCGTCTACCGAGCGGTTCCTCCACGGACTTTCGACACCCGGAACCGTTACCGTGCCCCTGGTGGTCCTGATCTCCTCCTGGGTCTGGTCGTCGACATAAGCCAGCCCTTTCTTAATCAGCTCGACGGCCCAGTCATACAGCTGCCCGAAATAATCGGAAGCATACAACTCTTTATCCCACTCAAAACCAAGCCATTGTATATCTTCCTTAATGGAATCGACATACTCGGTGTCCTCCTTTACGGGATTCGTGTCGTCGAACCTAAGGTTGGTCTTGCCACCATATTTCCGGGCCAGCCCAAAATTAAGGCAGATACTCTTCGCATGCCCGATATGAAGATATCCGTTCGGCTCCGGAGGAAAGCGGGTCAATATCCTGCCGTCCACGTTGGCTATGTAGTTTTCTATTATCTCCTCGAGGAAATTAAGTGAGCGTTCCCGCCCCGCCTCTTCGTTCATTGATGTCATAAGCGTCAATTATTTAACGTGGAATACTGATGGATAAAAACCATCAGCTCCATGGATTGATCCGAATAGGCCCGGAACCACGTCCACGTTCACAGGATACAAAGTTACTATTTTTATGGTTTACGGGCTTTAAAGGTTATTACTTATTATCAACAATGCAATAACGAAATCCGGGGATATTTTAACAATGTCCCCGGATTTCGATAAGCAAGTAAAATATCTACCTGGATAATTCAAGCATACGGCGTATGGAACCCTCGGCGCGCTGCCGTATATCCTCGTCTACGAGAACCTCGGGGGATTCATTAAGCAATGAATCGTACATTTTGTCGAGCGTAATAAGTTTCATATACTCGCAGTCGTTGCATCCGCATGTCGAATCTATAGGGGGAGCCGGGATGAGTGTCACGCCGGGGTATTTGAGGCGCATTTCGTGAAGGATCCCCGATTCGGTAACGATGATATACTCCCTGCCTCCGTCGCGGCCTATAAAGTCTATCAAAGCGCTTGTGGAGCCTACGAAGTCGGAAGCCATAAGGACTGGTTTTTTACATTCGGGGTGGGCAAGTACTTTCGCCGCCGGATGTTCACGTTTGAGCTCCAGAATTTTTTCAAGCGAAAACTTTTCGTGAACATGACAGGCGCCGTTCCACAGTACTATATCGTCACGACCGGTCTGGCGTTTTATATAATCGCCCAGGTTCCTGTCGGGGGCGAAGATAAGTTTCTGTCCTTCCGGCATCGACTTTATTATCTTGAGGGCGTTGGAAGAAGTGCAGCAAATGTCGGTAAGGGCTTTAACGCCGACAGAAGTATTAACGTAGGAAACTACTTTATGATCAGGATACTTCGCCCTGAACGCCGCGAATTCTTCGGCGGGACAGGAGTCGGCCAGCGAACATCCGGCAGCCATGTCGGGGATCAGTACCTTTTTTTCGGGAGACAGCACCTTAGCTGTCTCGGCCATAAAAACGACCCCTGCAAAAAGGATTATGTCCGCATCGGTCTTTGCCGCGGCTTCGGAGAGGGCCAGCGAATCACCGATAAAGTCGGCGACGCCCTGAACCTCAGGGCGCGTATAATAATGCGCCAGTATTACAGCGTTTTTTTTCCTCTTCAGGCGGCTGATTTTTTCAGCCAACAAGGAATTATGCTCAGTCCCCATTTCTTTATTTTTTATTTATATATATTAAATTAATATTATATAATAACAATAATAAAGCCGTGTTGATATGTTGATAACAAGCCGGATTCCGGGCTCAAAGATAATTATTAAAATTTATCGACAACAAATATCTTTCCGCCTACGGCATTAATATTTGAATTGGCGGATCATTCATATTATTTCAACACCTGTCGAAAATTTTCCTAACAAATCAACAATCACATTTTCTATCCCAAATATGTCGGAAATTTGTTGGCAAGCTGGAAACATAAATTAATAGAAAAAGCTTGTATTTCCCGGAGTTTACCTGCTTATAAATCTTCGGGCTAAAACCAAATTTTTTTATCACCCGGTTGCGATTATTTCCAAACATACGATGCCGGTTTTATGAACAGAGTCAGGACAGTTTCTTAACAATTTTCCGCGCGATTTCAACATAGTATTTTTGCACGGCTGTATCCGCCGCCGCGGCCGGAATACCATTTTCCGCCCCTTCCATAACAGAGAGTATAATAGGAATATCACCCAGAAAATCGACTTTTTCTTCTTTAGCCAGTTCACGCGCGCCACCCTTGCCGAATATATAATACCTGTTATTGGGTAACTCCGCCGGCGTGAACCACGCCATGTTTTCAATTATACCGAGCACCGGAACATTAACTCCCGCGGAACGGAACATTTTTATTCCCCTCATAACGTCTGCCACGGCAACTTGTTGGGGAGTGGAAACTATCACGGCGCCGTCAAGATTAAGTTCGGATACTATGGAAAGGTGCACGTCGCCCGTACCGGGAGGAAGGTCTACCAAAAGGAAATCCAGTTTTTCCCACAGCGTCTGATGTATAAGCTGTTTCAGTGCACTCGTAGCCATTGGTCCCCGCCATACCAGCGCTTCGCCCTGCGGAATGAAAAATCCTATCGAGGCTATCTTTATTCCCATCGACTCAGCCGGAAGCAGCCACTGTTCGTCGCCTTTTCCCAATCCCTGGGGTTCGTGGCCTTCTATGCCGAACATTTTGGGCTGTGAAGGCCCATATATGTCGGCGTCCAATATCCCCACCGAGTACCTCATTTTCGCCAGGGTTACCGCCAGGTTTGCCGTAACGGTCGATTTACCTACGCCGCCCTTGCCGGAAGCGATAGCTATTATTTTACCGATTTCCCCAAGTCCCGACAGGGATTCTTCAGGTTTTGATTTTTGTACGGGAGGGTTCTCCTTTACTATTATATCGATGTTTCCGCCAGCCTGCGGATAAACTTTCATCGCCGCGTCAGTTACCTGCCTTTTGACAGAATTGGCGAACGGATCGCGCTGGCGGGGAAAATTTAAGGTAACGGTTACTTTCCCGCCGGCGGTATCGAGGCTTTCCACGATACCGGATGATACGATATCTTTTCCTGTTTCCGGATGTACTATTTCAGAGAGAAGTTTCCGGAGCTTTTCCTTGTTGTCCATTATCGATAGTGTTTCTGATTGCATACAAATATAGCGACCCGAAGGTGATTTTTCAAATCAGTCGGTCTTACCGGGCGGATAAGTCAAGTCCGCTTGGACTTATCATAAGGTAAAGCTTATATTGCCTAATTATACATGATATGTATATTGAATATTCATTTAATGCCTATTGTTTGAAAAATAATAAAAAAATATCGTTATTCGATAATTATTTATTTTTTATTTGAAAAATATGTGTATATTTGCATCATATTAATTTTGTATAACTAACGAATTTCAAACCTTAAAAAATATTATTATGAATAAATTTTTCAGGACATTCTGGGCCGCCCTGCTGGCTTTCGTGGTGGGAACGGTAGTAGTATGGCTCATGCTCATACTCATTTTCGCCGGTATTTCAGCAGCTTTTACACCTAAACCCGTGGCCATAATGAACAATTCGGTGCTCAAGATAGACCTCGCATCGAGTATCGTGGACTCTCCGGGCAGCAAAAGCGTTTCTTTTAATTTTTCGACTTATGACGCGACGGGCTCGCTTTCCCTGCTGGAAGTACTCAACTCTGTCGAAAGGGCGGAGACGGAT
>CAKUKW010000021.1 GCA_934663885.1 uncultured Tidjanibacter sp. | reverse complement strand
CGCACGACAAGGAAAGTGGGCCTCGGGCTGCCATTTCTGATACAGAATGCCGAGCAGAGCGGCGGCGGGGTCGAAATAAAGTCGGAAATGGGCTTGGGAACGGTGGTGAAGGCTACTTTTATGTTGGGTAATATAGACTGTCCTCCGGTGGGCGACCTGGCTGAGACATTTATGCTGATAATCACCGGCAACCCCGATATCAATACGGTTTTAACCCTTTCCAACGGGGAGGAAAAGTTTGAGATATCCACTGAGGAAATTAAAGGAATAATGGGCGGGATACCTATAGGGCTTCCGGAAGTATCCACTCTCGTGAGGGATATTATCGGGAGCAATATAGAAGAAATATTCGGGGACAGGATAATAGTGTAAGGCAAATGCATTTACCTTTTACACTTTTTAACAATGCGTTTCTTCCTCCGTATCCCGCCCACCCGACAATCCGATTTGTTTTGATGGGCGGGATACGAATGGGGAGTGAGACAGGGACGTATTTATGCCTTTCCCTGGAGAAGAGGCTTGATGACTATTTTCTCATCGCATTGCGCCCGCGTTCCTTTGAAAAATGCCTGCATACTGGAGCGTTGCTGTCGCTCTTATCCTCGAAATCTATAGGGCCCGTATAAGTGCCCGTTATATTATAACCCAGGTCGTCGGTAAATGCAAATACACAGGTGTATTCATCATTCCCGTTATCGTATGTAACATCCATGTACCCGGCGGCCAACGGGCCCATCTCTACTGCCTCGTCGTCTTTTATGTCGTAATACCAGCTGTACTCCTCAAAGAAAAGTCCCAGATTTCCGGGGATAATATACCCTTTTCCCATCCCTTCGAGGACTTCGTACCTGCCGTCGGGAATACTCATATCGCCGGAAGGATCCAACTGCAATTCGATGTATATCTGTTTGAAAGACAACTCTTCGAATTCGTTTTCTGAGAAATCGCTTATAAACGAAATTCCCCAGGTGTCGTCTCCGGTGTATCGCTCGCCGTAGAGCTCTGCAAAAGCGAAATCGAAACTCTCTATCGTTACATCATCCTCCAGATTGCTGAACGGCGGTTCCGGGCCGGTTATCCCCCCGGTACGGTCTTCCACTTCGAGCATACCTTTGTAGATGCATTTCACGGTTTCATACGCCCCGTCCTTCTCTATCGTCACCTGCGCGTCTATGGTATAGTAATTTCCCTCAGCGGTGATAGTAACGGTACCCCCTTTGAGCGGGTATGCCACCAGCGACGACTGATTCATAAAATAGAACGACGAGGAATACCAGTAATCCTCCGCTTCGACGTACCAGCCGGGAATGAACGTGTACGGCTCGAGAGTCAGTTCGTTTCCTGTATATGTTCCGGAAGCGGGAAGCAGATTCTCCGCATCTAACACTTCGGCGTTGATGTCGAGATAGAGCTCCCATACGCCGTCATCCACGACCTCCGTCAGAAAGAACGAATAATTGCCCTGGTAGCGGTCGGGGAAAGGATAACCCCAGTAAGAGGCTTTAATGGCTGTCATTACGTGATAGCCTTCCAGATCGCCTCCCGGCTCGGGTATCGTTCCGGAGTTGTTACAGCCCGCCATAAGAATAGCGGGAAGGAATAAAAGAGGTAATAATTTTTTCATAGCTTTTAAGATTTAGAGTCAACTATAAAATAATATGTGAAGCCTAATAATGAATTAGTCATAACCCTGGCCATTTTGATTGCATCTGCTTCATAAGCCAGGCAGTTGTTTTTTAAATTTTTACAAAATTCATAATATAATCTTATACCGGCAAAGGCCGATTTTCCGAAATTATGGTCGAAATGTCGTATATTATCCTATATTTGTCAGGTATAAACAATTTATCTCCGATGAACATTCCCATTGTAGGCATATCTTCTTTCGGCGGAGCAGGAGGCGGTGATTACCTTTCGGCAAATTTCGTTATGTCGGATAGCGGTAGGGGCCTTCCGGCGACGGCACACAACTCGCCCGCTTTTATAAATGCGATAATTGTGGGGATCTGTGTCAGGGGAAATGCATCCCTCAGGATAAATCTGCTGCCTTATGAACTGGAGGCGAACAGCATTGTGATCCTTCTTCCGGGAACTATGCTGGAGAGCCGGACTGAGAATGTCAGCAGCGACTTCCTCCTGAAGTTCATCGTCTTTTCGCTCGACTTCGTAAACAGCGTGGAGATATCTGACCTCTTCACCAGGCTGAAAAGGTACCCGGTCGTATGTGTTGCTCCCGGCGACATGGCCGTCCTGCTTTCGCTATACAAGGGCATTCTGGAAAAATATCTACACAAGGAGAACCCGTACAGGACAGAGGTAGTCCGGTTCACGCTATTGGCGGCCATATATGACCTCTATTCCATACTCGAAAGGAATTTTTCACCGGCCGCGGGGCAGGGCACGAATGAGGATATCGAGTTCCAGATAAAATTCTTCGATCTGCTCTACGCAAATTACAGGGAGCATCACAAGCTGCAGTTCTACGCACAAAGGCTATTTGTTACGTCCAAGTATCTGTCTTCCAAGATAAAATTGCAGACCAACAAGTCCGCAAGCGAATGGATAAACGAATTCATAGCCCTTGAGGCTATGTTCATGCTCAGGTCGACGGGGCTTACGGCACAGGAGATAGCTTTTAAGCTCAATTTTTACGATGCGTCCACTTTCGGGAAATTCTTCAGGAAGCAAACAGGCCTGACCCCTAAGAAATACCGCGAAGGTTGATCGGCGGCTCTCGCCATGTTTATTTGCCGGGAGCTGCATAGTATAATATACCGTCCCCGATTATCGTTTGTAATATTGAATGGGGCGCCGGGGCGACGATCCGCATCGGTGGTACGAAAAGCCGGATACCCGGAATTAGCTAACCATTTATTGCTATACCCGAGTGCGCCGTCGTATTCCTGAAGAACACATAATGTAATGCTACGTAGGCGAAACCCCAACAAATTCTAAGTTTTTATCTCTAATAAGATTAAAGATTGTCCGATTTACTCCTGTTTCCCTAATGATTTTAGCGACGGGCTATTTTAAATGTAAGTTTTTGTACTTACCTTTGCGTGGTTTACTGAAGAAACTGTTATTATTCTAACAAATACAACCTAACAACGTCATGAACAAAGTAAAATCCCTTGAGGAACTGAGGAAGATGCGTGAGAAGTTGCACTCGGATATCAATGTCCGCGAGAACAGCAACAATCCCGAATCGCTTCCGCAGGTCAAAGTATCGATGGGTACCTGCGGTATCGCCGCCGGCGCCAAAGAGGTAATGTCGCAGTTCATCGAAACCCTGAAAGAGGAAAAAGTGGACGCCGTCGTTACGCAGAGCGGCTGTATGGGCTACTGCCATGCCGAGCCGACAATAGAAGTAAAGCTTCCCGGGCAGGAGCCGATAGTTTACGGATACGTAACCCCGAACAGGGTTGTAGAGATCGTGCAGAAGTACATCAAGAACGGCGAATTGGTGGAAGGCATCATTCCTGCGCGCCACAGTGATTCACTCTAAAAAATTATGAATTAAGAGTTATGAATTATTAAAGATTGTCCTTCAATTCATAATTAATAATTTATAATTCATAATTACAATAAAAAATGGCAAATTACAATAATTACATACTGGTGTGCAGCGGTACAGGCTGCCGCGCTTCACGAAGCGAAGAGGTTATCACCAAACTCAACGAGGCCGTAGACGAGTTGAAGTTGGCCGGAGAGGTACAGGTTATCCGTACCGGCTGTTTCGGTTTCTGCGAACAGGGCCCGATAGTCAAGATAGTTCCCGATAACACTTTCTACGTTTCGGTTACCCCCGAGGATGCCAGGGAGATCGTTTCCGAGCACATCGTCAAGGGCCGTAAGGTCGAAAGGAAACTGTTCGTCGCTCCCGATACGGGCAAGCATGTGGCGGACAGCAAGCACATGGAATTCTATAAGAAACAGATCCGCATCGCCCTGCGCAACTGCGGATTCATAGATCCTGAAAATATAGACGAGTATATAGCCCGGGACGGTTACGCCGCCCTGGCGCAGACGCTCGAAATGAAACCCGAGGACGTTATTAAGGAGATCATGGATGCCGGCCTGCGCGGACGCGGCGGCGGCGGTTTCCCTACCGGCCTCAAGTGGCAGATAACCCGTAATGTCCAGGCGGAGCAGAAATACGTCGTATGTAACGCCGACGAGGGTGACCCGGGCGCGTTCATGGACCGTTCGATCCTGGAGGGCGACCCGCATTCGATTATCGAAGCGATGGCTATCAACGGTTACTGCACCGGCGCTTCGAAAGGTCTTATATATATCCGTGCGGAATACCCGCTTGCTATAGAAAGGCTTAAAATAGCGCTCAAACAGGCACGCGAATACGGTCTTTTGGGCGAAGACATAATGGGTACCGGCTTCGATTTCGACATAGAGATCCGTTACGGCGCCGGCGCGTTTGTCTGCGGCGAGGAGACTGCGCTCATTCACTCGATGGAAGGACACCGCGGCGAAGCGACAGTCAAACCTCCTTTCCCGAGCGAATCGGGCTACAAGGGCTTGCCAACGAACGTTAACAACGTCGAAACGTATGCCAACATACCGCCGATCATACTGAAAGGATCGAAATGGTTCTCCAGCATAGGTACCGAAAAGAGCAAGGGTACGAAAGTATTCGCCCTTGCAGGCAAGGTGAATAACGTGGGCCTTATAGAGGTCCCGATGGGTACGACGCTCCGCGAAGTCATCTTCAACATCGGCGGCGGTATCAAGGACGGTAAGAAATTCAAGGCCGTTCAGACAGGCGGCCCGTCGGGCGGATGCCTTACCGAAAAACACCTTGACACTCCTATCGACTACGACAACCTGCTGGCCAGCGGCTCCATGATGGGCTCGGGCGGCATGGTGGTTATGGACGAGGACGACTGTATGGTTTCTATAGCCAAGTTCTACCTCGAATTCACGGTAGAGGAGTCGTGCGGAAAGTGCGCCCCGTGCCGTATCGGTAACAAGCGCCTTTATGAAACGCTTGAGAAGATCACCAAGGGCAAAGGCACCATGGAAGACCTCGACCAGTTGCGCAACCTCAGCCAGGTCATTAAGGATACCGCTCTCTGCGGGTTGGGGCAGACATCGCCCAACCCCGTTCTCTCAACGATAGACAACTTCTGGGACGAATACCTGGCTCACGTCCAGGACAAGAGCTGCCCGGCCCACCAGTGCAAGGATCTTACGCATTACTTCATCAATCCCGAGAAATGTATCGGCTGTACGCTTTGCGCGCGCCTCTGCCCTGCTGAAGCCATCAGCGGAGTGCTCAAGCAGCCCCATAGCATCGACCAGGAGAAATGTATCAGTTGCGGGGCCTGCATCGAAAAGTGTAAGTTCGGGGCGATTTACATAAAATAATCAGAGGGAACGAAGAAACAAATTTTAAAATGGAAAAGATAAAACTTACAATAGATCACAGGCAGGTCGAGGCCGACAAGGGGATGACCATCCTCGAGGCGGCTAAGAGCGTCGGCATCAAGGTCCCGACCCTTTGCCACATGAACCTGCACGACCTGGGTTACGAAAATAATCCCGGCGGTTGCCGCGTCTGCGTCGTAGAGGTGCAGGGCCGCCGCAACCTGGCTCCCGCGTGTAAAACGGAGGCCATGGACGGGATGATAGTCAAAACCAATTCGGCGAGGGTGCTCAACGCACGCCAGACGGTATTGGAACTGATCCTATCGAATCACCCCAACGAATGCCTCATCTGTACCAAAAACGGCGTCTGCGAGCTGCAGACCCTGGCGCAGGAGTTGGGCATAAAAGAGATGCCTTTCAAGGGTGAAATGTCTTATTTCCCCGTGGATATATCTCCTTCGATAATCCGCAATATGGACAAGTGCGTAATGTGCCGCCGCTGTGAAACGGCCTGCAGCCAAATCCAGTCGGTCAATGCCCTTTCGGCGGTCGACCGTGGTTTCGGTGCCGTAGTTACGACCGCTTTTAAGGATCCTATAGCTACCACCAACTGTATCAATTGCGGACAGTGCGTGGCTGTATGTCCCGTCGCTGCCCTTACGGAGCACGGTAATATCAGTGACGTACTGAAAGCCATCGGTGACCCGACCAAAACCGTCGTCGTCCAGACGGCTCCCGCGGTCCGCGTGGGCCTCGGCCAGGACTTCGGATTCTCGGGTAAGAGCGTTACCGGTAAAATGGTAACCGCCCTCCGCCAACTTGGGTTCGACTATGTATTCGATACGGACTTCTCTGCCGACCTTACCATTATGGAGGAAGGTACCGAGCTTCTCAACCGCGTAGGCAAACTTCTCAAGGGTGAGGAGGTCAGGATGCCTATGATGACATCGTGCTGCCCCGGGTGGGTAAGTTTCATGGAGAAGAACTATCCCGAGATGCTGCCCAACCTTTCGACGGCAAAGTCGCCGCAGCAGATGTTCGGTGCGATAGCGAAGAATTATTTCGCGTCCAAACTCGGCGTAGACCGCAAGGATATGGTTGTCGTTTCGGTCATGCCGTGCGTCGCCAAGAAATACGAACGTTCGCGCGAAGAATTTACCAAGGACGGCAACCCGGATGTGGACATAGTAATAACCACACGCGAACTGGCACACCTCATACGTTTCGCGAACCTCGATTTCGGTACCCTCGAAGAGGGTGAATTCGATGCTCCCATGGGCGAGTCGACGGGTGCGGCCGTTATATTCGGTACTACGGGAGGCGTTATGGAGGCTGCCGTACGTACAGCATACGAAGTGCAGACAGGTAAGGAACTTCCCAGGATAGACCTCAAGGAGATACGCGGATTCGAAGGTATACGTACCGCAACGGTGGATTTTAACGGGCTTCCCGTCAATATCGCCGTAGCCCACGGACTTGCCAACGCCCGCAAGGTTGTCGAAGACGTCAAATCGGGTAAAGCCGATTACCACTTCATCGAAGTCATGGCCTGCCCCGGAGGATGTATCGGCGGCGGCGGACAACCTTACCACAAGGGTAATATGGCACTTATCCGCGAACGCCAGGCTTCGATCTACGGTGAAGACGCGCTCAAGACTATCCGTAAGTCGCACGAAAACCCGTATATCAAGACGCTTTACGCTGAATATCTCGGCGCACCGGGCGGACACATTTCCCACGAGCTGCTTCACACGCATTATGAAGACCGCAAGCCCGTTGTAAGCGCATGTTCCACAACTAAAGAGCAATAGACACTATGGAAAACAAGATATGTCTGCCTCAGGAGAGGCTCGATCAGGTAAAGGAGATTTGTAGCAGGTTCAACAACGACCGCGGCGAACTTATAAACGTACTCCACCAGACACAGGGTGTCCTCGGCTACCTTCCCAAGGAGGTTCAGCAGGTAATCGCTACGGAGCTCAATATCACCGCAGCCGAAGTTTACGGCGTAGTGTCTTTCTATTCGTTCTTTACAATGACGCCCAAAGGCAAGTATCCCATATCCATATGTATGGGTACTGCTTGTTACGTGCGCGGCGCGGAGAAAGTCCTCGACGAATTCAAGAAAAAACTTAACATTGAAGTCGGAGGAACGACCGAGGACGGACTGTTCTCGCTGGATTCTCTTCGTTGCGTGGGCGCCTGCGGGCTCGCTCCGGTAGCTATGGTGGGCGAAAAAGTTTACGGCCGCCTTACAACCGACGACGTACAGGGTATTCTTACCGAGTACTACAATAAGGAAGCGACGATAGAGTACTAACTCTATTAGTAAATGATAGAAAAACTCCGGCCTGCAAAGCCGGAGTTTTTTGTTTCAGTTCCATCTATGCCGGGAGTTACTTGTCGCAGTAAAGCCCGACACGGTTCCCTTCGCTGTCGAGGAAGACGCAGAAATATCCCCGCGAATCGGATTCTATCTTGGTCTTCGGGATCAGTATTTTACCGCCGCCGCGTTCGATAGTTTTCTCTGAATCTGTGATACTTTTACAGTTAAGGCTTACAAGAACTCCCTGCGCGGAGGGTCCGAAGTCGAATGCTGACGACCACGAGATGGCTCCGGGGCTCAATCCGTCTTCTGCCGGGAAGAAGGCCATCTTCTCGCGGCCGCAGTCCATTTGTTCCAGCTTTACCCCGAAAAGGTCTTCATAAAACTTAACCGCCCTGTCGAAATCGACGGCGGGAATTTCAAAAAACGATACTGCTCTGTTCATGCGTTTTGTGTTTTTAAGAGTAATTTTTAATGATGTCGGCCGACACTGCAAAATTACCCCGTGGATAAACGGCGGGATTGTAAAAAACGGACTAAGTGCCTTCCGGCATGCGGGGATATTAGAGGTAGCCTGCTGTCCTGTCCGTTACCGCTAAAGCCGCGCTTTTATCCCTAAGCGTAACTGTTTTCAGCATTCAGGAACATGAAAAAGTAGCAAAAGAGAAAGATGGAATATTTTAAAGGAGAACTTTAAACACCTGAAAAATAATCGGAATAGGGAGCGCAGGCCGAGACATACTCCAATGGAGTGTAACCCGAAAATCTGCGAAACTCCTTTATCATATGGGCCTGGTCGTAATATCCGCAACCGGCTGCGAGCTGTACGAGATTTACCCCGGGCTCGAATTGCATGGTGTGGAGCGCGCGCTGGAACCGTACTATCCTCATAAAGTCTTTAGGCGTCGTTCCAACCTGCTCGGAAATTATCCTGCCGAACTGCCGCTCGCTGAGGCACGCTATCCCCGCGGTCTGGGAAACATTGGTTTCGGGATTCCGGTTAATCTCCCTCATCGCGGCCCCGATGCGGCGACAGTCGTGGTTATCGTACCTGCAGAGCCTCGAAATAAGGAACCGCTCTATCAGTACGACCGCACTGGCGGTATCCCGCTCTTCAAGTACTTTCTCCGATAATCCGCTCAATTCAATATCACCGGTATCGGCTATGGGAACGTTCATATTCCTGAATTCGCCGAGCGGGGCGTTGAAGAAAATCCTGCCTCCCAGGGGTTGGAAAACGACTGCCATCATATCCAGTTCGCCACTCCCCCGCAGGTCGGAGTAGCCTGTGGATATCCCGCTCAGGAACGAACGCGGCTGTGTTTTTCCCTCAGTGAGCGATATCATCAGGTCGGCTTTGTGGAATATAAGGCTGACGGAACCCGTAGGTATTACTCTCTCGCCCGCAGGAACCGCACCTCCCGCTTTAAGTGTCCAGTAGTGGGATACGAAAGGGGCGAGCAGAGGAGAAGGTTTTATAGTGCTGAAATTTTCCACGGATGCAAAAGTAACCGTTCGGGCGGCTGATTCCATTGTAAAAAACGGACAAAACGTCGCCGTTAGTATGAAATTTTTTATTGCATGCTTCTCCGGCCCGCAAATAACCGCGGAAAGTGCCGGGTTGCCCCGCACTCAGAGTTTCTTCCTGCGTATCCGGAGGCTGTTGAGAACCACCGATACCGAGCTGAAAGCCATTGCCGCCGCCGCTATCATCGGGTTCAGCAGGAAGCCTGTGAACGGATAAAGCACTCCGGCCGCTATGGGTATTCCTATAATATTGTATATGAATGCCCAGAACAGGTTCTGGCGGATGGCGGCCACGGTCTGCTTCGAAATTTTTATGGCTTTGGGAATTGCGGTCAGATCGGAGGTCATCAGTGTTATCTGGGCCACATCCATCGCTATATCTGAGCCGCGACCCATTGCCATGCTTACATCGGCCTGCACCATTGCCTCCGAATCATTAATGCCGTCGCCCGCGACACCCACTACCCTGCCTTCGGATTGCATCTGCTTTACCAGCCCGAATTTGTCGGATGGCATCATGCCTGCATAGTAGCGCGGTATTCCCGCCTGCGCCGCCACCGCACGCGCGGTAGCTTCATTGTCGCCGGTGAAAAGCACCGTCTCCACTCCCGAATCCTGCAGTGCCTTTATAGCCGCCGCCGAGTTGGGTTTGATACGGTCTGCGAGCGAAAGGGTAGCCAGCAACCCTGCCGAAGATGCGAAAAATATAAGCGTTTCGCCGTTCTCCTCCAGGCGACGAGCCTGAGCGGCATATTCACCGCTTACATCCACGCCGTTTTCTTCGAGCAGTTTCCGGTTGCCGACGTAATATGAAACTTTCGGCATCTTATATATTACACCCCGGCCGGGAGCGTTTTCGAATATTCCCTCATTTTCTTTCATAGAGGGTAATTCTCCCGCGACCTTAATGCAGGAAACCACGGCATCGGCCAGGGGGTGCTCGGATTTCCCTTCTATGTGGGCAAGGATAGCTTTATTCTCAGGCGTTCCTAAATTGTCGCTCCATATAATATTTGTTACTTCGGGTTTACCTTCGGTTATAGTTCCGGTCTTGTCCAGCAGTATAGTGTCTATCTTATGGAGGCTTTCGAGGCTCTCGGCGTCTTTAATAAGTATATGATTCTCGGCACCTTTACCCATGCCTACCATAATAGCCGTCGGTGTGGCAAGCCCGAGCGCGCAGGGACATGCTATCACGAGAACCGTCACGGCAGTAAGCAGTGCGTGCGAAAATGCGTGCTCGCCTCCCCATATCATCCATACGCAGAATGTCACGAGTGCAATTATAAGCACCGTGGGTACGAATATCCCCGCTATTTTATCTACGAGACGCTGGACAGGAGCCTTACTGCCCTGGGCCTCCCGGACTGTGTTTATTATCTGGGCCAGCAGGGTGTCTCCGCCGACTTTCGTGGCTTCGAAACGGAAGCTGCCCTTCTGGTTTATGGTTCCCGCAAAAACTTCCGCGCCTTCGCTCTTTTCCACCGGTACGGGCTCTCCAGATATCATGCTCTCGTCGACGAACGATATGCCCGAGAGGACTTTCCCATCGACCGCTATCTTTTCCCCGGGGCGCACGAGTATGGTGTCTCCCGGAACTACCGCTTTAATGGAGACCGTCTCTTCCCTGCCGTCGGGAAGTATCCTTAAGACTTCTTTCGGCTGGAGCCCCATAAGGCGCTTGATGGCGAACGAAGTGCTTTTCTTGGCCCTTGCTTCCATGAGCCGGCCGCACAGTATCAGCGCTATTATTACCGCCGCCGCTTCATAATAGACGTGGGCCTCGAGCCCGCGCGAGGTCCAGTACTGGGGCCATATCGTATTGAAAAGGCTGAAGAGGAAAGATACCCCCGTACTTACGGCCACAAGGGTGTCCATATTGGCCCGCCCGCGGCGTAGCTGTTTCCATGCGTTGATGAAGAAACCGCGGCCGAAGACTGTGAGAATAGGAAGGGTCAGTATCATCTCCGCCCATTCTATGCCCGGGGTATGCATGAAGAACATACCCATAATGAATACCGGGATAGCGAGCGCTACGGCCCAGACGGTGTTTTTTTTAAGCTGCCGGTACTCCTCCTCCTGCAGCCGCTGCGATTCCTCTTCATCGTCGTCCCCGACAAGCATATCGAAACCGGCGTTCTCGACGGTCTCGCGCAGTTGCTGGGGAGTAACGGCCGATGGATCATATTCTATGGATACCGTGGCTGCCGCGAAGTTAACTGCGGCGCTTTTTACACCGGGGCGGCGCGAAAGCACCTTTTCTATATTTGCGGCGCATCCGGCGCAGTGCATTCCGGTAACGTGGTAAGTTTTTTTGAAAGTTTTTTCCATAACCTGTGTACTTTTTGACGGTTCATCAATCTCAGGTGCAAAGGTAGGAAAAAGGAACGGGGTACTGTATCTGTATTTTTACTTATTTTCCGGGCCCGGCGGGGTGGGAAAATGCACTCGACCCATGAAATCGGATTTCAAGGCTTCCGCAAACCGCTGGTTGTGTGGTTCAGGCTGACGTTTCTCGGAAGCGATAATCGTTCGGCGTATGTAATTAATTACCTTTTGTTAAGTGGCTGCCGAATGATAAGGCTTACTTTTGCACCCGCTGATAAAACTAATTTATGCAAAGAGATAGCCTTGATTTCAGGAATATGAGCGTCGGCAAGCTGTTTACGCGGCAGCTTGTGCCGAACATATTGGGCATGATATCCAGTGCGCTGTTTATTATTGTGGATGGGATTTTTGTGGGGCGCGGTATCGGCAGCGACGCCATGGCCGCCGTCAATATTGTGGCCCCGCTTTCGATGATAATGGCCGGTGTCGGCCTTATGTTCGGCACGGGCGGCTCGGTGCTGGCTTCGATAAACCTGTCGCGCGGCAAAGGCAGGCTCGCCAACATCAATATAACGCAGTCGTTCGCCGTGTCGTTTATCGTCACGACTATACTGACCCTGCTGATAATTTCTTTCCCTCAGCAGACTGCGGCCCTGCTGGGTGCCGGCGACGCCCTGATGGGGCCCGCAACCGAATACCTTTTCTGGTTCTCTGTTACCCTGCCTTTCACGGTCTTAGGCGTGGCTTTGCCGTTTTTCGTGAGGCTTACCAATCCGAAAGTGGCCATGTGGGCCATGCTGACGGCTACGGGGGTGAACGTTGTACTGGATTACCTGTTTATTTTCCCGTTAGGTTGGGGGCTGGCCGGCGCCGCCATAGCTACCGATATCGGCGAACTCGCCGGGTGTTTTATACTGCTGGCATACCTGTTCCGTAAGTCGGTGGCATTACGTTTTACCCGCTTCAAGGCGAGCCTTAAAAGCATACGCCTTACTATACGCAACGCGTGGTATATGGTGCGGCTGGGGTTCGCATCGTTCCTAAGCGAAGCGGCTATCGCAGTTATGGCGATAACAGGTAACTACGTTTTTATGCGCTACCTTGGCACAGACGGCGTGGCGGCGTTTAGTATCGTATGCTACCTGTTCCCCATAATCTTTATGGTATTCAACGCCACTATACAGTCGGCGCAGCCCATTATCAGTTTCAACTACGGATGCGGGCAGATGTCGCGCGCTGGCGAAGCGCTGCGCAGGGCGCTTACTACCACCACAGCAATAGGACTGATCGTGTCGCTGTGCAGTATATTTTTCAGCGAGCTGATGGTTTCGTTGTTCATCCCTGATCCGGCCAACGCCGCCTACGGTTATGCCGTTTCCGGCCTGCCCCTGTTTGCTGTCGATTATATTTTCTTCGGTTTCAACGTAGTGGCCATAGGATATTATACCGGAATAGAGCGGGTAAAACGAGCCACGATACTGACTATAGTGCGCGGTACGCTGCCGGTGTTTTACTTCTATCTCCTGCCGATACTGTTTTCCACTACCGGTATCTGGCTGGCTGTGGGCGTCGCAGATATTACAACTACGATTTTTATTGTATTTTTGGCGTTGAGGGATAAAAAGCGGGACAATGGAAAAACTGATAGCCGATCTGCGCGGGTATGGTAAACTTGGTAAAAAGGAGGTGCAACTGCTCGAGCAGAACGTTCGCACCCTACGGTTTCCTAAAGACTCCGTCGTAACGGGCAAGGGCAAAATAGACGATTCGGTATATATTATCCGCAGGGGGGTGTGGAGGGCATATATAGATAACGACGGGGAGCAGCTTACTTTATGGTTCGCGGTGCCGGGCGAAGCCATCGTTTCGCCATGGGGATATGTGGACGGGGCTCCCTCCAGGTATACCGTGACGGCTTCGTCGGACAGCGAGGCGCTCGAAATAAAGAAAGCCACCCTCCTGCAACTGGCCCGCTTGTGGCCTTCTGCATGGAACTGGCTGCACGACCTGACGCTTCGGGAGTTGCTCGCGGCCGACGACATGCTGGTGGATATTTCAGATCCGAAAGCCGAAAGGAGGTATTTGGCCCTGATGAAAAAAGCGCCGGAAATTTTCCGTAACGTACCCCTGAAAGAGATCGCAGGCTTTATCGGTGTGACACCCCAGTCGCTCAGCCGTATCCGCGCGCGCATCAAATCAGATATTTCCGGATAGCGTCTCAGCACCGCCTCAATGCGGTGGTTTATATTGTTTTGTAGCGGTAAAGTATCTTCCGGCTCAACCCACGGGCGAAGCCGGGCTATTCTTTCCGTATATATTCGGGGGCAGTTAGTGGACTAAATTTATTTTCGCAGGACGCTACACCGTTACGGACTAAAGGCTATATTTGCGTCCGCCGGTACCGGCAATGCCTTTAAATTGCCTGCAAAAAACCGGCCCGGAAATATATGAGCCCTAAATTCAAAGGAGTACTGTTCGGAGTTATAGCCGCTGTGGCATACGGTACCAATCCGCTTTTTTCACTGCCTTTGTACGCCGAGGGGTTGACTCCCGATTCGGTGCTGTTCTACCGTTACGGGTTCGGGGTGCTTATCCTGGGAATAATACTGCTGGCAAGGGGGGAATCACTTAAGATCCGGAAAAAGGAGATTCTGCCGTTGCTGGCCTTCGGCGTGATGTTCGCCCTGTCGTCGCTGACCCTTTACCGGAGTTTCCTTTACATGGACGCGGGTATAGCATCGACTATACTTTTTGTTTACCCTGTCCTGGTGGCGGTTATAATGGCCGTTTTCTTCAGGGAGAAGGCCTCGTGGCTCACATACGGTTGTATAGCCCTTGCACTGGTAGGAATAGCGCTCCTTTACAGGGGCGACGGGGAGACGGCGCTGAGCACGACCGGACTTTTACTCGTTGCTCTTTCTTCGCTTTTTTATGCGGTTTACATCGTAGCAGTCGACAACTCCCCGGTACGCACGATGCCTTCTGGCAAAATGACTTTCTGGGTGCTGCTGTTCGGCCTGCTGGTATTCGTATTTACGACCCGTTTCATGACCTCCCTGCAGCCTGTTCCGCCTACGATATCGGGGTGGGGCAACATTCTGGGCGTGGCGCTGGTTCCTACTATAATATCCCTGCTTTTCATCAACATCTCCATAAAGAATATCGGGCCAACATACGCCGCGATAATAGGGGCTCTCGAGCCGGTTACCGCTCTCCTGATAGGCGTATTCGTTTTCCATGAGAGGATAACGGTGAGGATAGCCGTAGGGGCCCTGCTTATACTGGTAGCGGTAACGCTCGTCGTTTCGGGTAAATCACTTTTAGGGCATTTTACAAAGAAAAAGGCTACGGCGTGATCCGTCAGCGTATTGTCTTGGGTTGGTTCTTCATTCCGAACAGGGGCCTGATTATTCTGTACCGCCGGATACCGAATTCATAAATGGCCCATGTGATCAGGAAAGTCAGGAGTATCATGGCGGGGAATTTTATCCAGAACCCTGCGCTCCAGCTTCTGATGAAATACCCTAAAATGACCATAACCGTCTGGTGCAGTATATAGAAGGGATATACGGCTTCGTTGGCGTATTTTAGTCCCTTGCTCGGCTTGTTGAGGTATGTCGAGCAGAGACCCATAATGGCCAGTATCCAGCACCATGCGTTTAGCGTCACGGCAATGTCGTTCACCAGGTCGTATAAGGGGGATTTGGAGAACGGGCCCATCCACAGGAACAGCAGGAGGGAAAACATACACGCTCCTATCGCGAGAAATGTCCATTTGTGTTTCTCGACGTTTTTCCAGAATTTCTCACCAGCGTCTATGAGTACGAAACCCAATATGAAGAACAGGGCGCTGTTCGCCATATTGAACCAGTCGCCCCAGAAGCCATTGGTCTGCGGAAAGTTTCCGGAGAGCAGCATGCGGCAAAGGAGCAGCGGCACTGCCATTAACAGGATACCCCCGGCGGATGATGCCGCCCGGGTCAGTGTGCGGCTTAGCCGGTTGTTTTTATTCTTTTTAAAATACTGGAACAGCGGCAGGAAAACCAGCGAAAAGAAGAAAAGGTAAAGTATGAACCACAGGTGATGCCATGAGAAATTACCTTCGGGATATATCCCGTTGAATATCTGCGACGGCCAGAAACAGAAATACCCGCCATAGTCGGCTCCCTGGCTTATCCTTTCGATATAAACCTGCGGGGGTATTATGAAAAGCACGCCGAATATGAATGGAATCAGCAGGCGTTTCGTCCTCTCCGTAACATACTGTTTTCCGCTCCTCTTACCCAGGGCGAAATAGGTACCCATTCCCGAAACGACGAACAGTAAGGGAAGCCTCCACTGGTTCACGAAAATCATCGGGATATTCAATTGCGGATATAATACGTCGTTTTTAATGTGCCAGGAGCCGGGATAGAAAAAGACGCAAACGTGATAAACTATCAATATCGCGAATGCTATCACTCGGATGTAGTCGATGTCGTATCTTCTTTCCAAAATGTTTTCTCTAAAGGTTAGCGTAAATTGATATCGGCTGTATGACGGATACCGGGCAAACAATATAACAAAAATATATCCGGACGAATATGAGCCTTTGTAAAAAAACGGTTAATTTTGGGATGACAGGTCGCGGGAATCCGCATAATATCAAAAAATGCTACAATGGAAATAAAATCACTTGCGGGGGCAGGTTCCGATACTGTATTCGATGCTTTCAGCCGCGCATTCGCAGATTATGAGATGCAGTTGGATAAACGGCAGCTTGAGGCCATGCTGAAAAGGCGCGGTTTCGATCCCGCCCTCTCTTTCGCAGCTTATGAGGATGGGAAAATAGTTTCTTTTACCTTCAACGGTATAGGTGACTTCCATGGTATCCCGACGGCTTACGATACCGGAACTGGGACACTGGGAGAGTACAGGGGACAGGGACTTGCTACGGCGATCTTCGAGCATTCCATTCCCTACCTGAGGGAGTACGGAGTGAAACAATACCTGCTCGAAGTTTTGAGGCACAATACGGGAGCCGTCTCGGTTTACAGGAAACTCGGTTTCCAGCCGGTGCGCGAATTCAATTATTTTACGCAGGAAAACGATAAGGTAAACAAAAATATAAAAGTTCCCGGTGCGCCATTTTTTGTCCGCGCGGTCGACATCCCCGATTACGGATCTGTCCAGGAATTCTGGGACTTCAGGCCGTCATGGCAGAACAGCTTCGAATCCGTAGGGAGGTCGCCTGGAGGTTTCGTTTGCCTGGGTGCGCTGGTTGGCGAGGAGCTTGCAGGTTATTGCATTTTCGAACCATCTTCGGGAGACATTACCC
>CAKUKW010000020.1 GCA_934663885.1 uncultured Tidjanibacter sp. | reverse complement strand
CACCCAGTCCCTGTTCCCGATAGTACAGGGGGTAGTTTATCCCGACCTGCGGGCCGAGGCGGCAGAATACGTGCAGCGGTTCGATGCCGACGGTTATGCGATAGGAGGACTGGCGGTCGGCGAACCGGCACCCGTAATGTACGAAATGATAGAACTGGTGAACGGCATACTACCGCAGGACAAACCCCGTTATTTAATGGGCGTGGGTACCCCGGTAAATATCCTGGAAGCGATAGAGCGCGGCGTCGACATGTTCGACTGCGTGATGCCCACCCGCAACGGGCGCAACGGGATGCTTTTCACTTCGGAGGGTATCATCAACATCAAGAACCTCAAGTGGAGGGAAGACTTTTCGCCTGTAGACCCCGACGGGCACTGCTTTGTCGATACGCTATATTCGAAAGCGTACCTGCGCCACCTAACTATAGCGGGCGAGATGCTCGCCGCCGAGATAGCCTCGCTCCACAACGTCGCGTTCTATTGCTGGCTGACCGCCGAGGCGCGCCGCAGGATATTCGACGGCACATTTGCCGCCTGGAAGAGCGAGATGGTTGTAAAACTGGCGAATAGATTGTAAATTTGCTGCCTGCATCATAACTGATGATGCGCTTAAGCAGTTCGTCAATATACCGTTCTCTTTTGCAAAAGAGAATGAAAGCTGCAAAACATACAACATATTCATAAACGAATGGCTAAAGGCTGGAAGCTGAAATTCCCGGGATTCAAGATATTGGACGGGTACATAACCAGGAAGTTCCTGGGTACGTGGTTTTTGGCTATTATCCTGATCATCGTCATCATCGTGGTCTTCGACGCGGTGGAGAAGATGGAGAGTTTCATCAATAACAAGGCGCCTTTAAAAGCCATTCTGGTCGATTATTACCTCAACTTCGTTCCTTTCTTCGTCAACCAGTTCAGCGGGCTTTTCACTTTCATAGCGGTAATATTTTTCACCTCTAAGATGGCCCAGCAGACGGAGATCATAGCCATACTGTCCAGCGGTGTGAGTTTCGGGCGGCTTATGTGGCCTTATATGCTTTCGGCCATAGTGATTACCCTCTTCTCCATCTCACTCAACCTATGGGTGATACCTAAAGCCAATGTCAAGCGGCTCGATTTCGAGAACGTTTACTACAGGCCGGGAAAGATGGCCAAATACGACAGCCATATTTTCCGCCAGATATATCCCGAAACGTATGCATATATACGCTATTTCAACGCGGGGAACAATAAGGCTTCGTACCTTGCCATAGAAAAGTACGACGGCAGCACCATCGTCGAAAGCCTGGAGGCTTCGGATGTGGTTTTCAATCCTGAGACCGAAAGGTGGAGCGCACCGAAGTATATCATCCGTAAATTCGACGGTGTAAACGACATTTTCGAGCAGCATGAAAAACTTGACACCACCATAAACCTCAACGTTCTCGAGTTGGGCAAGGCCGAGGAGATGGTCAAAACTATGCCTATAAAAGAGCTTAACCGGTTTATAGAGCAGCAGAAGGCCAAAGGTTCGGATATGATATCAATCTTCGAGGTGGAAAAACAGAACCGTTTCGCCTATCCGATGGCGTCCATAGTGCTGACTATAATAGGCGTGGCGATGTCGTCGCGCAAGTCGAGGGGCGGCACCGGGCTTCACATCGGTGTCGGCATAGCATTGTGTTTCGCTTACATCATGATATGCCGTTTTGCGGAAGAATTTGCCAAGACCTCTTTCTCCCCGGCGCTGATGATCTGGATGCCCAACCTGATCTTCCTGGGCATCGCCATGTTCCTCTACAGGAAAGCCCCGAAATAACCGGAATATTCCTTTCCGGCAAGGCAAATCAATTATCTGTTATTTAATTCACACTATTTCTTGAGCACAAAGGAGGACTTCATGTTATTTTGGATATATTTGCGGAATATGACGCACCCTGCCGTTTGGCTGATGAAAAATAAGATAAACAACATATTAATATATAAAATATTATGGACATTACAAAAGCCCCCCTGTCGGGCAAAACACGAGAAGAGCACGACCTGCTCGGTTACAGGCAAATCCCTGTGGAATATTATTTCGGGATACAGACCATGCGCGCAATGGAGAATTTCAACATCAGCCGCGTAAGGCTCTATTTCTTCCCCGAACTGATCAAGGCGCTTGCCGATGTGAAACAGGCGGCGGCTATGGCCAACCGCGACCTGGGGCAGCTCGAACCCAAAACCGCAGAGGCTATCATTGAGGCGTGCAGGCTCGTACGCGAAGGAGGATTCGACAACCAGTTCGTGGTCGATATGGTGCAGGGCGGCGCAGGTACGTCCACCAATATGAACGCCAATGAGGTTATTGCCAATGTGGCGCTCGAAATAATGGGTTACCAGAAGGGAGAATACGAATATTGCCATCCGAACAACCATGTAAACCTTTCGCAGTCAACCAACGACGCCTATCCGACAGCGGTGAAGATTGCCATGATTCGCAGCATCATAAAACTGCAGGGCTCCCTGAAGGAGCTTATCGACTCCTTCGCTAAAAAAGGAAAAGAGTTCTCGCATGTCATAAAAATGGGCCGTACGCAGTTGCAGGATGCGGTACCGATGACGCTCGGACAGGAATTCGAGGCCTATGCCGCCACGCTCGCGGAGGAAATAGAGCGCCTCGGACAGAACTACCAGCTCTTCTATGAGATGAATATGGGCGCGACGGCAATCGGAACCGGTATAAACGCCGATCCAGATTACGCCCCCCTGTGTGAGAAATACCTCCGTGAGGTAACGGGCCTTCCGATGGCCACGGCGGCCAATATGATCGAAGCGACGAACGATACTGGCGCCTTCGTAATGAATTCCTCGGCGCTCAAACGCCTCGCGGTAAAACTTTCGAAGATATGCAACGACCTTCGCCTGCTCTCCTCCGGCCCCCGCTGCGGACTCAACGAGATAAACCTGCCGCCGATGCAGCCGGGCTCTTCCATCATGCCGGGCAAAGTGAACCCCGTTATACCAGAAGTCGTCAACCAGGTGGCTTTCAGGGTTATAGGCAACGACCTTACTGTAACGATATCGGCCGAAGCAGGACAACTGGAGCTGAACGTCATGGAGCCGATGATAGTCCACTGCCTCTTCGAAACCATGGAAATGCTCTGCAACGCTATGAATACCCTCCGCGAGAAATGTGTGGACGGCATAACCGCCAACGAAGAGATCTGCCGCAACATGGTTTATAACAGTATAGGCCTCGTAACGGCGCTCAATCCCTACCTGGGTTATGAAACGTCGACCGTGCTCGCGAAAGAAGCCCTCGAAACGGGAAAAGGTATCTACGACCTCGTGCTGGAAATGAACCTGATGAGCAAGGACGAACTGGATAATGTGCTCCGTCCCGAAAATATGGTGCAGCCCCGTAAATTCCTCAGAAAATAGTTACTAAACGTACATATAAAAAACAGGGCGGGAATATCCCCGCCCTGTTTTTTATATGTATGAATTATTTTAACCGGATTCTTAGTACCTTTACGTGTCCAACCGGACATTTTCAGCCAAATGATAGACAGGGAAACAGTAGACAGGATATACGCCGCCGCCGACATAGTGGAAGTGGTGAGCGACTTCATATCCCTGCGTAAGAAGGGGGCCAACTACCAGGCCTGCTGCCCGTTCCACAACGAGCGGACTCCTTCTTTCGTAGTCTCCCCGGCGAAAGGCGTCTTCAAATGTTTCGGATGCGGCAAGGGCGGCAACGCCGTCACTTTCGTTATGGAGCATGAGAAGATGACCTATGCCGACGCTCTGAAATACGTTGCGAAGAAGTACAACATTGAGGTCAAAGAGCGCGAAATGAGCGAGGAGGAAACACGCCGCAACGACGACCGCGAGAGTATGATGGTCGTGAACGGCTGGGCTTCGGAATATTTTACACGCCAGTTGAACGACACAGACGAGGGCCTGAGCGTGGGAATGGGATACTTCCGCGAGAGGGGTTTTACGCAGGCCACTATCAAAAAGTTCCTGCTGGGCTACTGTCCCGAGAAGGGCGATGCTTTTACTGCGGCGGCGCTCGGTGAAGGGTACAGGGAGCAATTCCTTATAGATACCGGGCTTACGATAAAGCGGGAGAACGGCACATACTACGACCGTTTCACGGGGAGGGTGATGTTCCCGATACACTCTATCAGCGGCAGGGTGATAGGTTTCGGCGGCCGTACGCTGAAAACCGGCGACCGCATAGCAAAATACGTCAACTCTCCCGAGAGTATAGTCTACAATAAGAGCCAAAGCCTTTACGGGCTGTATTATGCCAAGAACGCCATTTCACGTGAGAATTACTGCATTCTGGTCGAGGGGTACACGGACGTTATGCGCCTGCACCAGTCGGGCATAGAGAATGTGGTAGCTTCTTCGGGGACTTCGCTTACTACGGAACAGATTAAGCTTATAGGCCGTTTCACGAAGAACGTGACGGTGATCTACGACGGTGACGCAGCGGGAATAAAAGCTTCCTTGCGCGGCATAGATATGATACTGCGCGAAGGGTTGAACGTAAGGGTGATACTGCTTCCGGACGGGGACGATCCCGATTCGTTCGGGCGCAAGCATTCGGCCGAGCAGATTAAAGAGTTCATATCTGCCAACGAGGAGGATTTCATACGCTTCAAAACACGATTGCTGATGAAGGAAGCGGGTAACGATCCGCTTAAAAAGGCGGCCCTTATAAGCGACATCGTACAGTCCATAGCCGAGATACCCGATCCTATAATTAGGTCTGTGTTCATCAAGGACTGCGCTAAGAGCATGGACATTGACGAGCAGGTGCTGGTGAACGAAGTATCGCACAGGCGCCACTCCGTACAGTATGATAAACAGACGGGCGACTTCCTGCGCACTATGCGTGACAGGCAACGCCGTGAGCTCTCCGACATGGAGAAGGCGGCTTCGCTGAAAGGCGTCACCGCCGGCAGCAGCATCGACGAGTTGGAGAAAGAGATAGTCGGCTACCTTATCAAATACGGGCACCTCTATTTCGAGCACAAGGAGGGGCGCAATATGAGCCGTTTCAATGTCGCGGAAACGATTTTCAGCGACCTTAGCGAGGACGTCTCCCTGCGCAACCCGCTTTACAAGGCTATATACGACTCTTACGAGGCACAGTTCCGCGCCCTGGGCGAGGGGGTAAAAGTCCCGGAACACCATTTCACGAACCACGACGACCCCAAGGTATGCAACGCCGCGGTGGATATCCTGACTTCGGATACCAACTATGTGATGAGCGAAATGTGGAAACGGCACGAAGTATTTCTCGACAGCGAGCAGGACAAGCTTTCGGATATAGTTCCGCGCGTGGTCACCATATATAAATCGAAAACCATCGAAACCATAATCGCCGGCCTGCGCAACCAACTGGCCGACGAGTCGCTCCCCGAGGAGGAACTCGAAGCAATAATGGAGCAGATCTCTGCCCTCAACGAGGTCCGCACCCGCATCGCGAAAAAGATATCGCGCCTTATCCTTTAAGTTTAAATTAAGTTATACTTTTCTGCCAACTATTTATTGCATTAAATAGTTGCCGACGCGCTATATTTGTATTGGACCATATAATATCCATATTATGAAAAAGCTTTTAATTATACTTTTTATGCTGGCCGGAGCGGTCGCATGTAAACATGACAACGGAGACGATAATATTGGAGAGCCAGATCAAGGCATACATTACCTCAAAAGTATCGAGTACACCGAGGATAAAGGGACCTGGGTTTCCTTTGAGCATAAGGAGTTCTTCCGCGAAACCTTCAGTAACGACACCGACGAGGACAAAAGTTTTCACGACCTCGAATTCCGGATGCCCGACGATTGGTATGTAAATATCCCTTATGACCCTGAAGTATTACCCGCAAAATTTATCGCCCCCGATATCGCTGTCGACCTGCCTACCCTGAGCAATATACGTGGCGGGAAGGCCGATGAATTTAAAATAACGCTTTTCAGGGATGGCTACTACACATACGAGAAAAAGAGTGTGCCTGAAATCTGGCCCATTAGGATTAAAACTTTTACCCTGCCTCCCCATTATACTTGTGACCTCGTAATAGAGGCGAATCTTTACACTATGGACCTTGAATACGAGGCCGTCTTCCATAACTCACTGGCTCAGGAAAAGACGGTTAAAGGACGGTGGCAGGGTACCCAGCCCATGATGCAGACAGTTACAGTAGAGGACAAGATGAAACCCGCTGGTGAGAACATCATATTCCGATCAGAGATTACCGGTAGCAATTTCGGGGATGTCACGGAAATATGTATTCCTCGGCAGTCGCCCGCGCAATGGAAATAACTTAATTTTCAGTATGCCGGGATCGAACTTTTCTTGATGTTTTTTAAGTAAGAGAAAGGATAAATGTAATGTCCAGCAGTTCGCGGAACTGGCCCGGAACCGGAAAGCTATAAATATAGGGAGGCGCGGAATATTCCGCGCCTCCCTATATTTATAGCTTTCCCTAAAATTATTCTTTCGGGGTCATAAGCAGGAGAATCATGTTGTTGTCGTCCAGGATTTTCCTTGCGAACGACTTGAAATAGTCGGTTGTGAAACCGTTAACTATATCCATATAGCCGGTGTTCATATCGTACCCGTCGTTATGCCATTCGGAAACGATAGTCTGCCAGTAGCTATTCTGTTTCAGGTCGTCCGGATACTGCTTCGCGAAATATTCCTTCGCTTTCGCGAGGTCTTCGGCATTAAGTCCGTTCTCGGCGATGAATTCTATCTCATCGATAATAATCTCCATGAGTTCCGCCGCCATCGCGGGATCAGTATCGAAGGTAATAATAAGCCTGTACTCTTCTACGGGCATGAACCCAACGGTACCGAAAGAGGAGACGCCGTATGTTCCGCCCTTTTCCTCACGAACGCTTTCCTGGTAACGCATATTGAGCGACTGGTAGAAAGTCGACATCGCGAGCTCGTTCTCGAGATTGTATTCCATAGGACCGTTGAACATGTAGAATACCGTAGCCTTGGGCATCTGCATCGGGGCAGTGAACTCGTTAATAACCTGGCCCTTCGCCATACGTACGCCGTCATCTTTCCATGTGAATTTCTTCTTGGTCTTGGGAAGCGAACCGATATACTTCTCTACAAGCGGTTTGAATGTTTCGAGATCGACATTACCGGTAAAGATGAAGGTAAAGTCGTCGGGGTTGCTGTAAAGTTCCTTGTATATTTTCTGCATCTTATCGAAGTCGATATCCTTTATAGTCTCCGGCGTAAGGATCTGGCGGCGGGGATTATTATTATACATCGTCTTGGTGAGTTCCTGCTGGAGTACGAACATCGGATTGCTGGCTATGTTGGCATAGCTTGCTTCGAGTCGGTCTATCATAACGTCGAAGTCGGCTTTGTCGAAACGGGGCGACGTGAAGTTGAGGTAGATGAGCTGCATCAGGGTTTCCATATCCTTCGGGGAAGCCGAACCGCTGAAACCGTTCGAGTAGTTACTCACTGTGGGAGACAGGTTAGCCATTTTGCCGGTAAGCTGCTTACGAAGGTCGGAAGCGGTGAATTTACCCACGCCTGCCTGCTGTATATACGAAGGCAGGTTGTCTGCCGTGAGCACCTCGTCTGCCGCGAGAACCGAAGTACCGCCGCCGGAAGATATTTTTACGAGTACCTGGTCGGCTTTGTAGTCGGTCGGATGGATAACGACTTTAGCGCCGTTCTTGAGAGTCCATACCGTGGAGCCGAATTTATCGCTCTCGGTCTTGGTCACCTTCGAGCCTTTGAGCTTGGCGTCGGCGGGGATGAGCGGTTCGATAACGACATCCTCTACGTTGGCCTCGAGTTCGGCTTCGCGTACCTTGGCGATAATAGACTCAACGTCCGCTGCCGTAGGTATAACGGCGCCTTCCTTCTCGGGAAGGGTGATCAGTACCACCTGGTTCCCAGGGGTAAAGCGCTGCTTGATGAACATATTAACAGTCGCGAGATCGATATTTTGCAGCAGCAGGTTGTCTATTTCATAATCGTCTTCCGCGGAAGGCATGTAAGCGTTGTACACAAAATTACCTACGGCCATCCATACGAATTCGCTGTTACGGCGGTCGTCGCGGCCGTCGTAAGACTGCTGTACCCGGCGGGTGATCTGCGTTTTGGCGCGTTCGAATTCCGACTCGGTAAAGCCGAAACGGACGATCTTTTCCATTTCCGTATAAAGGGCCTCGAAAGCTTTCAATGCTTCGCCGTCACGTGCGGTGGCGCGTCCGATAACCGCATCGGTAGTGGATACGATGCTTCCTCCGGAGCTGATGCTTCCCGAAAGGAAGGGAGCGCCTGGTTTCTGCGTAATATCCCTCATACGCTCCGATGCCATGGTGCGTATATAGCTGTCGAGCATACCCATGGTGGCTACCATGAAAGTATTGTTATATTCCAGCGGAAGGGCGGCACGTTTGATATATACTTCGACCGACGTGGAAGTGAGTTCGGGATCGGTAATGACGCCTACTATAGGCTCTACGTTATCGGGGATCGAAATATATTCTTTCGGCTCGGGATTTTCCACTGCGGGAATGTCTGCCATTACGGCTTTGATCTTCTGCTCCATCATATCGACGTCGAAATCACCGACAACTATGATAGCCTGCTGATCGGTACGGTACCAACGGTGGTAGAAATCCTTGATCTCCTGGTAGTCGAAAGTCCTCAGACCTTCTTCATGGCCTATCACGTTCCTGTAGGCATACTTGGTATCGCCGTAAAGGTAAGGGCCCGATTTCTCCTCGACGCGCCATGAGGCGTCGTTCCTGGTACGGAGCTCTTCCACGATCACGCCGCGCTCGTTGTCTATCTCTTTATCGTCGAGGGTAATGAAATACGACCAGTCGTGCAGCACGAGCAGCGCCGAGTCGATGATGCTCTCGCGCAGCAGGGGCACGTTCTGCATCATGTAAACCGTGAACTCCTCGGCCGTTCCGGCATTGAGGTTCTCACCGAATTTCACTCCGATGCTTTCCAGCCAGTTGATAAGGTTTTTGTCTGGGAAATTCTTGGTCCCGTTGAAAGCCATGTGCTCGAGGAAGTGGGCGAGTCCCTGCTGGGAATCCTCTTCCTGCATGGCTCCCACATTGTGGAAAATGAAAAATTCGGCTTGGTTTGCAGGTTTTGCGTTGTGCCTGATGTAGTAGGTTAGTCCGTTGTCGAGCACTCCCTTACGGAAAGCCGGATCGTCCGGAATCGGCGGATTCTGTGCGAACATACTTACCGTGTAGGCAAGTCCGAGCGCAATTACTAAAAATAATTTTTTCATAGCTGATCTGTTTTGGTTATGTTTGTGGTGAATATATCCTTATAGGAAGTAACGCGCTTATATATAAAAACTTGTGCGTCGAACATTATTTTTTGTTACTCTTCGTCCTCTTCCCCGCCGGGCCTGTATTCTATTATATCGCCGGGCTGGCATTCCAATACGCGGCAAATCGCATTGAGCGTCGAGAACCGGATGGCTTTGGCCTTCCCGGTCTTGAGTATCGACATATTCGCCTGTGTGATATTGACCTTCTCGGAAAGTTCGTTCAGGGACATTTTCCGTTTGGCCATCATTACGTCTATATTTATTATGATCATGGTGCTTGTCTCCGTGAATTTATTAAATAGTCAGGCGCTGTTCTTCGCTCAATTTATGCCCTATGGCAAATATTTCCGCTATCACGAATATAAGTATCCCCGTACCTATCTGCAGGAAATCGAACGGGAAGTGAACGCTGATGCTGAAACCGCTGCCGGCAAGGAATCCGCTCATGGCTTTATTTTCAAGGTATCTTGACAGGGAGAAAGAAAGAGAAGCGCATATCAGCAGGATCGCTATCGCCCGCGTACGGACAATCACGCTCCTTTTCATCAGTCCGCCCCGTTTTACGCTTCCGCGCAGGGAGGTCAGTATTATGAATATGATAACGAAGACCGCGATGTACATACCACCGGCGATAATGACGAAGAACATGGAGCCGTTAAGTCCTTTTATTTCCTCTCCTTCGGGCGTGACTATTTCGAGGTCGACGGCCGAAGGGCGGGCATGGACTTCCACTCCGCCGGAATTGTATACAGGGATATCGAACGACAGCCCCTGGTATACCACGGGTACTTCATATATTATCTCCGCCGATTTACCCTGCGTCTCACTGCGTTTGACCTTAACCGCGTCATTATACCCGGCCTTCCAACCATCCTTGAAGGATTCCGCCAAAGGAAAGATCCCGATAGCAATAACCACAAAAAACAGCACGTAAAGCGCGGTTATTCTCTGTAATGATGTAAACTTCATATATGCGGCGTGTTGGATTTATCGTTTTTCGATAAAGCAAAGGTAAGACATTTTTCATAAAATGGTACTATTATTTATTGTTTTTCGATAAATTTTTATTTTTTACGATAGAAAAGGGCTGAGAACGGGATTGTGACGATTTTGCCTTTAGGGATAAAAACCCTATCTTGGTTGTCTTGTTAAAACCTACCGATTGACGATGGAAGAATTAAGGGAATACCGGTTCAGGGTCGAATCCCGGGACGTGGATTTTATGAAACGGGCTACGGTAATGGCGCTCGGCGATTATGTTTTACATACAGCCGGCGAGGACGCCGACGCCAACGGGTTCGGTGTCAGGGAGCTTAACGCTACGCATAATTCTTCCTGGGTGCTTACGCGTATGGCCATGGAGGTGCTCCGGATGCCCGACGAATACGAGGAGCTCACCATACAGACCTGGGTCAGCGAGGTAAGCCGCGTTATGACGACCCGTAATTTCCGGGTTTTCGGCCGCGGAAGGGAGCCTATAGCCTCAGCGGTTACCAACTGGGCAATGATAAACCTCGACACGCGCCGTCCGATGGACCTATACACGCTAAATAATTACAATGGCATGACCCAGGCCGTGGCTTCCCCGGTGGATATGCCCCGCAGGCTTACCGTCCCTGAAGAAGAGAAACGGTACAATCATACGGTGGTTTACAGCGACGTCGATTTCAACTGCCACGCCAACAGCATGAAATACCTGCAGTGGGTGGTCGATACCCTTCCCCTGGAAGAGCTTTCTTCCAAACGGTTCGCACGGATAGACATAAACTTCATACAGGAGTCGCTGCACGGGCAGGACCTGTCCATTATATCCGGCAGGGAAGAGGACGGCCAGCTTTTTGAAATACGAAATGCCGAAGAAAAACCCGTATGCAGGATAGCTTTCTCGCTCCGTCAGCATTTTTATAAATAAGAAATAAACGGCCCTTTTCATGGTACGTCAAAATATCATATTGCCTTTCCATACCACCCTACGCGGTACGGGACTTTTACGAAAATAACTAAAACCGCCGATGAAAACTTTTTTCTCGCTTTTCTGGTCCTTTCTTAAAATAGGGGCCTTCACATTCGGCGGCGGGTATGCTATGATACCCCTCATCGAAAGGGAAGTGATAGAGCGTAAAAAGTGGATCGAAAAGGAAAATTTCCTCGAGTTGCTGACCCTGGCGCAGACCGCTCCGGGACCCATATCACTCAACACTTCGGTATTCGTTGGGTACAAGGTGGGAGGATACGCAGGCGCCGTTGCAGCAGTGCTGGGCGTAGTGCTTCCCTCGTTCGCCATAATCCTCCTTATCGCCATATATTTTTCAGGACTGAGGGAGAACAGGTACGTCAACGCCGCTTTTATGGGTATGCGCCCCGCCGTTGTCGCACTCATAGCCGCACCTGTGTTCAACCTGGCAAGGGGCCTGGGATGGTGGAAGATAATCATCGCCGTGGTTGCAGCACTCGTGGTATGGTACTTCGGAGTTTCGCCCATATATTTCATCGCAGGGGGAGCGCTCGCCGGCATCATCTATACTTTTTACAATAAAAAAGGAGCACATAAATGATCTACTGGCAACTTTTCCTCTCGTACCTCAAAATAGGCTTCTTCGGATTCGGCGGCGGATACGCTATGCTCTCGCTCATCCAGAACGAAGTAGTCACCCAGCACCAGTGGCTCACGACCGAACAATTTACCGACATAGTGGCAATCTCCCAAATCACACCCGGCCCCATAGCCATAAACAGCGCCACTTATGTGGGATACGCCGTAACGGGCTCTGTCTGGGGAGCTGTCGTCGCGACATTCTCTGTATGCCTGCCTTCTCTCACCCTGATGCTCCTCGCCACCAAATTCTACATGAAACTCCGTGACAACAAATATGTTTCGGGAGCCATGTCCGGCATGAAACCCATGATGATCGCCATGATAATCGCCGCCGCCCTCCTACTGCTTACCCCCGAAACGTTTATCGACTGGAAAAGTTGGGCCATATTCGGGGGAGCCTTCATCGCCTCAATAAAAAAAGTAAACCCCATTTTACTCATAGCCCTCTCCGCCGTGGCAGGGTTATTGCTTTATCTATGATATAATTTACGCAGGTTTATTTACTCTAAGGCAAACGGAGTTCCGCAGAGAGTTTTCTGGATTTCTTTTTCAAAAGAGAACAAATAACTAAGGTTAAATAAAACCTACATTAAACCGATATCATTTATGAAAGATTATCCTTTTAAGAATAACGAGAGTTCGCGCAGGTACGAGCTCGATTTGGGTGACGACACGGCGCTCATCGATTATTTCAAGACTGACGACGGCAGCATCATCGCCCTTACGCATACCGAGGTGCCATACCAGTATGAGAACCAGGGCATAGGCAGCCAGTTGGTTGAAAAAAGCCTTAACGATATCCAGGAGCAGGGATGCAAGGTTATCCCCTCGTGCGGATTCGTAGCGGCTTATATCCGCCGGCATCCCCAGTGGAAGGAACTCGTGGCCGAAAGGTAGCGTATTCCCTGAATAATAAAAGCGGGCCCCTGTCGATACAGGGGCCCGCTTTTATAATGTAATAAGGCTCTACGGCCGTTATTTAGGCTGGAGGACTATATAGGGAACTATCATCTCCTCCATCGATATACCGCCGTGCTGGTACGTGTTCCTGTAATGCCGGATGAACTGGTTGGCATTGTTGGGATACGTAAAGAAATCCCTCTCCGTAGCGAAAATAAAGGAGGACGTCAGATTGCTCTGCGGGAGCTGAATGTCCTGCGGATGCGTTATTTCGTATACTTCCTTCGGATTGTAATTCAGGTTGCGGCCGGTCTTATAGCGCAGGTTGGCCGAAGTCTCCCTATCCCCGATGACCTTCACGGGGCTATCGACGCGGATTGTACCGTGGTCGGAGGTAATGACTACGGTATGTCCTTTTTCGGAGAGCATCTTCAGTAGCGTGTAGAGCTCCGAATGTTCGAACCATGAGCGGGTCAGCGAGCGGAAAGCGGCCTCGTCCTCTGTAAGGTCGCGGATGATGTCGGTCTCGGTGCGTGCATGCGAAAGTATATCCAGGAAGTTGTAGACTATTACAGAGAAATCGGCGTCGTAGACGTGCTGTATGTTATCGATGAGCTTACGTCCGGCCTCGGGGCGGACCAGTTTATCGAAAGTCGTTTTCCATTGTTTGCCCGATGTCTGGAGCTGGCGCCGCAGGAATTCCTCTTCGTAAATGTTCTTGCCTCCCTCCTCGTTGTCGTTAAGCCAGCGGTCGGGCATCAGTTTGTCTATAGCCAGCGGCATCAGGCCTGCGAAAACCGAGTTGCGGGCGTACTGGGTCGCCGTCGGGAGAATGCTGCAGTAAAACTCGTCCGTTTCGACATCGTAGTAGCTCCTCAGGAGCGAGTTTATCGAACGCCACTGGTCGTACCGGAAATTGTCGATAAGCAGGAGCGTGGTTTTCTTCGACTTTTCGACGACCGGGAATATCCTGCTCTTCATCAGCGTATGCGACATCACCGGGGAATCGTCGGAACGGTGGTTTATCCATCCAGAATAATTGCGTTTCACGAACTTGGCGTACTCTGTATTGGCCTCGTTCTTCTGGAATGTAAGAATGTCGCGGATGCTGTCGTCCATTGAATCGGCGAGCTCCATCTCCCAATTAACGAGTTTCTTATATATCGCGCACCAGTCGCTAAAGTCCCGCGCATCGGAAAACGAAGAAGATATTTTTCCAAACTCGGCCCTGTAGTCGGCTGTGGTCTGTTCTGTCACGAGTTGCTGCGAGTGTACGTTCTTTTTTATGGAAAGCAGTACCTGGTTGGGATTCACCGGCTTGATTATGTAGTCGGCGATCTTGGAGCCTATGGCTTTGTCCATAATATTTTCCTCCTCGCTCTTGGTCACCATTATGACGGGAGTGGTAGGTCTGGCGTCCTTTATGTGGGGGAGCGTTTCGAGCCCCGTCATACCGGGCATCATCTCGTCGAGGATGACCAGGTCGTAAGGTGTCGTGTGGGCCATCTCTATAGCGTCCGGGCCGTTGTTGCACGCGTCCACATCATAGCCCTTGCCCTTCAGGAAAAGGATATGCGATTTAAGAAGGTCTATTTCGTCGTCGACCCACAGTATCTTTATTTCCGACATAATGTTATGTTTTTAGGTTATTACATAATTACATGAAACTTACCCTGCCCGGCAACTTATGAGGCGCGCCTTCGGGCGGGTTTCCGGGCTGGCCGGCTGCCTAATTTGTTATGTAAAAATAACCATTCGATATGAAGCAATTATTATATGTAATGTAAAATCAGGCGAAATATTGTGAAAACAGGACATTTTTATTTAACTTGCGGAAGAAGAGAGAGCTGAGTTTTCGTATAAACAAACACCCGTCAGGCATCCCGCCGAGTAAACCTTTGTAATATAAAGCAATAATCGATAGGAGAAAATCGTTCTATTGGCAGCAAATTTTAATTTTTATCATAACCGGCAATTGTTTGGGACAATTTTTGCATTGCCTACAAGGGCGCCGAAAAAGGAAATCCCCGGGCATGGCGGGATAACTGTGGAGTAGGGAAACCGCGGGTTGGTAAAAAAATTATTTGTAAGTGATAACTAATTAAATAAATAATGTATATTTGCAGTCCCGAATATGCAAAAAATAAACTTTAAAATATTTTAGACATGACAAAGGCTGATATCGTAAACGAAATCTCGAAACAGACAGGAGTAGAGAAGGCTGAAGTTCAACAGATTGTTGAAGCTTTCATGGAGAGTATTAAAAATGCGCTCATAGCCAACAAGGATAAGAGCGGCAAGGAAAGCGGTGTATTCCTCAGGGGATTCGGCAGCTTCATTATAAAGGAAAGGGCTCCGAAAACGGCGCGTCTCATCAAAGCCGAAAAGACAATCCATATCGAGAACCACAAGATCCCCGCTTTCAAACCTTCGAAAAGTTTCGTGAACTCCGTTCGCGGCGAGCTGAAGTACAAGGAGCGCAAATAAGGGAAAACCAACGAATTGCTAACCACATAAAATTCAGAAGCTATGCCAAGTGGTAAAAAAAGAAAGAGGCATAAAATGTCTACCCATAAAAGGAAAAAACGTCTGCGTAAAAACAGGCATAAAAAGAAAAAATAGGGAGCTGACATTTATGTTCTTGAAAGGATAAATAAAGCTGAAGAATGTTTTTTGTTCTTTGGCTTTATTTATTAGGGACCGTTTTTAGATTATATGCGGTTTCCGGAAAGAGGAGCCGGACAGCCGTACTCCCCATCTACCACGGGCGGGCGTGAAGCAGTATTTGCTGTTTTTCGCCGCTCCGCAAAAAAAATAGTATGAACAGGGAACTGATCATAAACGTAACACAGAAAGAGATCACTATCGCCCTTGTGGAGGACAGGCAACTTGTCGAGCTCAACAAGGAGAGCGTTAAAACGGGATTCTCGGTAGGAGACATATACCTGGGCAGGGTACGTAAGATCATGCCCGGGCTGAATGCCGCATTCATAAACATCGGGCACGAAAAAGACGCGTTCCTGCATTATGCCGATCTGGGGCCGAACTTCGGCTCGCTCCATAAGCTGGTGGGTAACCTCTCGTCGAAGAAAAAACCTGCGAAGTTCGAGAATCTTCGCATGGAGCAGCCCATAGGCAAAAGCGGCAAGATCTCCTCACTCATATCGGTAGGCCAGACCATTATGGTACAGGTGGCCAAGGAAGCCATTTCCACCAAAGGGCCCCGCCTTACCTCTGAAATCTCCCTGGCGGGACGCAACGTGGTACTGATACCGTTCTCCAACAAAGTATCCATTTCGCAGAAAATACGCTCCAAGGACGAACGCAAGAGGCTCAAGAAGATAGCCGACACCATCCTGCCCCGCAATTACGGCGTAATCATACGCACCGCAGCTACTGGAAGGCCCGACTCCGACATCGAGCAGGATATCCTGACGCTCATCGGAAGGTGGGAAACTGCGATGGCGAATGTCCGTACCCTCACTCCCCCGGCACTCCTGCTGGGCGAAATGAACCGTACGAATACCATTATCCGCGACTCCCTCAACGGCTCTTTCAGCTCCATCATCGTGGACAGCAAGGAGATGCTCGAGGAGATAAAGGAGTATGTAAAAACCATCTCCCCGGGACAGGAAAAGATCGTAAGGCTCTACAAGGGCAACATGCCGATATTCGACAATTTCGACATATCGCGCCAGATACGTTCTCTCTTCTCCAAATATGTTTCGCTCAAAAGGGGAGCCTACCTCATCATCGAGCACACGGAGGCTATGAACGTCATCGACGTCAACAGCGGCAACCGTGCAAAAGTAGCCGACGACCAGGAAAGCACGGCAATGGACGTGAACCTCACTGCGGCTGCCGAAATAGCCCGCCAGCTCCGCCTGCGCGATATGGGGGGTATCATAATAGTCGATTTCATCGACCTCCATAAATCCGACAACCGCGCCAAACTTTACAAGGCTCTCAAGGAGTTCATGGCCGGAGACAAGGCTAAGCACACCATCCTGCCACTTTCGAAATTCGGCCTGATGCAGATCACGCGCCAGCGCATCCGCCCCGAGGCCATCGAGCAGGTGGAAGAAGTATGCCCTTCGTGCGGCGGCACCGGAAAGATGTCGACCAAGGTCTCCATCGACCGCGAGATAGAGAACCTTTTCGCCTACTATGCC